>NZ_JALXKT010000060.1:0-18942 GCF_025144775.1 Brachybacterium sp. p3-SID957
TGGACACGGCGATCCGGACGCTACGCTTGGGATGGAGCACGAACGGGAGACCGTCGTGATAGCGAGACTCCCTCATTGACCGCAGAGAGTTCACAGTCTTCGCGATGTAGGCCATGACACGCGGTCGGCATTGCGATGGAAGCTCTCGAAGGGAATCGACCCCGCCCTTGCGTCACACGCGGGGTTCTCCTGGTACAGGAACCCCGGGTTGGCCCCGGGCTCCTCGTTCCCCCACGTGCATTGGTGGCACCCAACAAGGATACTTCGCACCCTCATGGCGTTGCCTACTTGAATTGTCTCGCTCGTGGGTGCGCTAGGGCCCCAAAGAGAATGAGACTCGCACACGCCGTTCCCCCGTGTCTTGACGCATCACGTGCAGCTCCGACGGCACAGCAACCATCGCACCGCACCATCACGCAGGCCCGGCGATTACGCAACCACCGCCCTCAGATGCTTGACTGTCCCCGGCAGGAGGGAGCGTCATGTCAACGGGGACGAGCCGCACCCAGCTCGGCGAGCAGAACATCCGGGCGGTCATCCATGCGCTGCGCCGGCTGGGTCCCTCGAGCCAGCGTGAGATCGCTGAGCATTCCTTGCTCTCGATCCAGGCGGTCTCGGTGATCGTGCGCGGGCTCGAGAAGCGGGGGATGCTGCGTGTGGTGCGCACGGTGAGCACCGGTCGCGGCCGCCCGAGGGCCGTGCTCGATCTCGTCCCAAGCGCTGCGCACGCCGTCGGCGTCCACATCGACCCGGCACTGACCACCACGTTGCTCATGGATCTGAGGGGACAGCCGCTTGAGATCGCCCACGACGAGAGCGTCGACGCCGAGAACCCTTCCGCGACCATGGCCGCTGCAGCGGGCTTGGTGAACAAAGTGCTCCACGCCGTCCCGACCGATGATGCCCCGACCGTCCAGTGCGCCTTAGCCGTGCCTGGGCGCGTCGATCCCGCGCAGGGGGCGATCGTCGACTCAGTGTGGCTGCCGCACTGGAACGGGGTGCCTCTGGCACAGTTGCTCGGGCACCATCTAGGACGCGATGTGCCGCTGCTGAAGGACACGTTCGCGGCGATGTCCGGGGAGATCTGGGTGCGCGGCGGCGAGTTGCTGGAGGCGACCAGCCTCTTCGTCTACCACGGGACGGGTACGGGACTCGGGATCGCGACGGGCGGACGCGCTGTCCCGGGCCAGTCTGGCAACGCCGGTCAGGTCGGCCGGCTCTTCGAGCTGCTCTCGCCCCCCGCGGGCTCCACCCACCCCACCGCCCATGACCCGACCGAAGTGGTCGCCACCGCGCGAGAGCAGGGCATCCTTGACGGCCCGTTCGTCGCCTACGGGGACGCCCGCCACGTCGGACAGGCATTTCGCCGGCTGTGTGTGATGGCGAAAGACGGGGATACGGCTGCGTATTCCCTCCTGCGGTCGGCTGGTGCGCGCATCCACCACATGGCCGCCATCGCCGCCGACGTCCTGGACGCTGGGACCGTGATCCTCGGCGGCCCGTACTGGGAGCTGGTGCGTGACATCCGGCTACCACATGCCGCACAGGAGATCGGTCGTGCTGGGGGTCGAGAACGCACCCCGGTGCGCGTGATCCCATCCGCCCTCGGAGAGAATGCCGGGGCGATGGGCGCCGCGAGCGTGGTCCTGGAGCGCCAGTTCCGCTGACACCTGCCTTCCCGAGACTGCTCGCTGAACAGTTGGCGATGAGCCGCTGAATTCCAACGGCACGCTCGGTGAATTTTGGCTCTTGACGCGCGATTCCCCCTGGTGAACACTTCTTCTACGAGATAGAAAAAAGGCGTAGGCCAGAACGTGCTGCGTAGCGCTCGTAGCACTGACCCGAGAGGTTGCCCATGACAAGTCAGTACGCCGCCCCCATGTCCCGACGCACAGCTATGACCGCGACCGCTACTGTCGGCGGCGCTCTCACCCTATTCGCCACCTCCTGTTCCTCCGAAGGGGGAGGTGGGTCCGACCAGAACTCGCTGACCATCACCAGTAACGCGATCGTCGGTGGGAAGAACGCCGAGAGCGCCGAGTGGATCGAGAACTACGTCATCCCCGGCTTCATCGCCCAGCAGAAGGAGAACGGCCGCGACGTCCAGGTTACGTTCGAGCCTCAGGGAGTCGACGACGAGGACTACAAGACGAAGGTCTCCCTGGACTTGAACTCCGGCCGCGGTGCGGACGTCATCTCGATCGACGGCACCTGGGTGGGTGAGTTTGCCCAGGCAGGCTACATCAAGCCCTTAACGGAGGTCGCCGATGGTGTCGAGGACTGGGACGGCTGGGATCAAATCAACGAAGCGGTGCGCAATTCCGCGGCGTTCGACGGCGACATCTACGGGGTCCCGGACGGCACGAACGGCCGTGTCTGGTACTTCAATCGCGACCTTTTCCGTCAGGCCGGCCTCTCCGAGGACTGGCAGCCGGCCAGCTGGGATGAGCTGTTGGAAGCTGGTCGCGCACTGAAGGAACTCGACGATGTGGTGCCGATCCAACTCAACGCGGGCACAGCGATGGGCGAGGCCACCACCATGCAGGGCCTGTTGCCCATCCTCGCCGGCGTCGGCGAGGAGGTCTGGGTGGACGGGACCTGGCTCGGCAACACCGAAGGGATGCGGGAGGCCCTGTCCCTCTACCGCACTATCTACATCGACGAAGAGCTCGGCGACCCGGTCCTCCAGCAGGAGGCCAACGGCCGCGACGCCTCCTTCGAGGAGTTCTCCCAAGGCCGGATCGGAATCTTGCTGGAGGGTGACTACTTCTGGCGGGCCGTCGTCAACCCCGCGGAGGGCGCGGGCACCGCGCCGATGGAGGACCGTGACGAGGTCGTGGGCTTCGCGAAGATCCCGGCCCGCGAGCCGGGAGCCGGGGTCAACGGCCAGGACTTCGTCTCCTTCTCCGGAGCGGGGTGCCAGGTACTCAACCCCAACGCGGCTGATCCCGACCTGGCCTGGCAGCTCATCGAGTTCATGACCTCGGCGGAGGCCATCAAGGAGCGCACCAAGAACACGGTGTCCATCACGCAGCGGGACGACGTCAACGCCGAGAACCTCGGCGGGGACCCGCTCCTGTCGATGATTGCGCAGGAGGTCCTGCCAACGTCTCTCTACCGCCCGAGCCTGGCCGAGTACCCGGAGATCTCGGTCGCGCTCCAGCAGGCCACGCTTGATGTCGTCTCCGGCGTTCCGGTCGAGGAGGCTGCGCAGACCTATGCGGACACCGTCGCCGGGATCGTCGGTGATGAGAACGTGAGCAGCAGCTGATATGACCCCTCTTTTCGCCCCGCTCCGGGCGAGCAGCCGCGGCACCTCTCCGGGACGCGTCCGCGCAACGGACGCCGCCGGGCTCGGCATAGCGCGCGCGATCGGCTTCGTGACGCCCGCCCTCGTTCTGATCGCGGTGTTCCTGCTGTTCCCCGCCCTGTGGACGATCTATCTCGGCCTGACCGATTACCGGCTAACCGGGATAGCTGCAATCGCCACGGAGTTCGTGGGGCTAGACAACTACCGCAGGGCAATCGAGGACCCGAGCTTCTGGGGCTCACTGCGGATCACGCTGGTCTTCGTGGTGGTTTCTGGGGTCGCCGGTCAGACCATGCTCGGGTTCGCCCTCGCTTGGGCATTGCGCGGGTTGCGGGGCTTCGCCCGCGGGATCCTCGAGACCTTTGTGCTCACCGCCTGGGTGATCCCGGGGTCGGTGCAGGCATTCCTGTGGCTGGCCCTGCTCGACCGCCGCAGCGGGACCCTCAACGGCCTACTGGGAACCACCGGACATGCCTGGTTGATTGAGAACCCCCTGGCCATGATCATCTTGTTCAACATCTGGGCCGGGGCGGCGTTCTCCATGCAGCTGTTTTCCTCGGCTTTGACCACGATCCCGCCGAGCCAGCTGGAGGGCGCACGTCTAGCCGGGGCGCGCACATTCGAGCAGCTGCGCGATGTGGTCCTACCGTCCCTGCGCGGGCACATCCTCACGAACGTCCTGCTGATCACGCTGTGGACTTTCAACTCCTTCGGCCCCTACCTGCTCACTGCCGGCGGACCCAATGGACGGACCAGCGTCCTGTCGGTGTATATCTACCAGACAGCCATCCCAGGAGGTCAGCTGGGAATGGGGGCCGCACTCTCGGTGATCATGCTCGTGATCAACCTAGTGATCGCCGTTGTCTCCATCGCTGCGGGGAGGTCTCGACGATGATCCTGAGAACCGGTCGTTCGGTCCTCGCGCGCGTAACGTTCGTGTTCTTTCTGGTGGCCGTGGGTGCGTTCTTCGCCATCCCGCTGGCGTGGCTGTTCGTCGCACCGTTCGACGCGTCACCCAGCATGTCTGTGCAATGGCCGGAGTGGACCCTCGGCAACTTCCGCACCCTCGCCGACAACCCGTATGCGCTGCGCTCGATCGGCAATTCTCTGCTCCTTGCCGCGGGCACGATGGCTGTGACCGTTGTGACTGCCACCTTGGCCAGCTATGCGCTGTCCCGGGTGCGAATTCCGGGCCGCGATGCCCTCCTGTACGGGATGCTGCTGCTCAGTTCCATCGTCACGGGCACCGCGGCAATGGTGCCCACCTTCCAGCTGATGACCGCGGTGGGTCTGATCGACACCCGCCCCGGTGTGATGCTCGTGCTCACCGGGGGTTTACTACCCACGGCCATCTTCATCCTTAAGGACTTCATGGACTCCGTGCCTCGGTCGTACGAGGAGTCTGCACGCCTCTACGGTGCCAGCCGCCTACAGGTGCTGACCCACGTAGTGGTGCCGGTGGCGCGCCCCGGCATCGCCTTCGTGACCATCTGGGGAATGGTGCAGGTCTGGGGCAACTTCTTGGTGCCCTTCCTGTTGTTGCGAGACCCGAGCACACAGCCCGCGGCGGTGCTGATGTACACGTTCTACACGGAGGCGGGCCAGGCCGACCTTCGCCTCATCTCGGCGTTCTCGCTGATCTTCGTGGTGCCCGTGCTCGCGGTCTACTTAGTCGTGAACCGCAAGTTCGGCTTTCGCTTCTTCGGAGGGATCAAGGCATGACTTCACCAATCATCCTGGACAGGTTAGTTAAGGAGTACCCGGGCGGGGTGCGCGCTGTGGACGGCATCGACCTGCGGATCGAGCCCGGGGAGTTCTTCGCCCTCCTGGGCCCCTCAGGCTGTGGGAAGACTACCCTGCTACGTTCCATCGCGGGCCTGGAATCCCTCAGCGAAGGCACCTTGCACATCGGCGAGCGCGACGTCACGGCCCTGGATCCGGGTACGCGTGATGTCGCCATGGTGTTCCAGGACTATGCCCTCTTCCCGCATATGGCCGTGGTGGACAACATCGCCTACCCGCTGCGGATCAAGAAGGTCCGGCGGGAGGAGCGGCACCAGGTCGCGCAACAGCGTGCACAGCGGCTGTCGCTGGCGCATCTGCTGGACAGGCGGCCCGGCCAGCTGTCCGGTGGACAGCAGCAGCGGGTCGCCCTGGCGCGTGCGATGGCAGCGCGCCCGCAGGTGTTGCTCCTGGACGAACCGCTGTCCAACCTCGATGCTCGGCTCCGCTTGGAGGCCCGCACATTCCTAAAGGAGCTCCAGAGCGAGCTGGGGGTCACGACCGTCTTCGTCACCCATGACCAAGCCGAAGCCCTGGCCCTCGCCGACCGCATGGCGATCATGAAGGATGGCCGAATCCAGCAGGTCGGCACGCCGCGCGAGGTATTCCGCGATCCACGCACGAGCTTCGTTGCGGGCTTCATCGGGTCCCAACCGATGGCCCTGCTCGACGGGGAGATCAGTGACCGGTGCATCGAGTGCTTCGGGACCACGATCCCCGCGTCGGGACTGTCCCTACCGGGCGGAAAGATATTGGAGCGCGGCCACCCGGTGACGGTAGGGATCCGCCCGGAATACGTCGGCTTCACGCTTGAAGACGGAGCCACCCGTCCGTCCGCCGCACCGGCGGTGGTCATCGACTCCGTGGTGGTTAGCGTCGAGAACCTCGGCGCCAGCGCCCTGGTGACAGCGCGTCACGGTGAGGAGCGTCTCCAGGCCGTCGTCCCCGACGATCAGGCACCGGAGCCCGGCAACCTTGGGCGGTTCACGCTACCACTGGCACGTGTGCTCGTCTTCGACCGGGCGTCGGGAAATCGCATCATGGGCGCCGGGGCATGACCCGGGCGCACCGGCCGCGAGAGATCCACCTCGAGGTCGATCTGACTCTCGAACGCCAGACGCGTGGGCGATATATCGAGGTCTCGTTCCACCTTGACCCCGGGGCGGCATCGTTCGAGGTGCAGGTGAGCCTTGACGGGGCGGGCGCCGACGCGGCGGTGGTCGACCTCGGCTGCGTCGGCCCGCAGGGATGGCGGGGATGGTCGGGAGGGGCCCGGAGTCGCTTCATGATCGGCGAACAGACGGCGACGCCGGGGTATTCGGCAGGCCCCCTCGAACCGGGGCGCTGGGCTGTCGTCCTCGGGATTCATGCGGTGCCCGTCGGGTCCGTGCGTGCCGTGGTGCGTGTCCTCTCCCCCGCAGGACACACCCCGGAGCATGGCGAGCCTGTCGCTCCGGAGCCACCGGGACCGAGGGGGAGTGACAGATCTCTGCCCGCGCCCGAGGGGATGCGGTGGTTGGCCGGGGACATGCACAGTCACAGCCTCCACTCCGACGGCAACTGTGGCCTGGACGAGGTCGCGCGCGAGGGAGTCCGGTCCGGGCTCGACTTCCTCGTCGTCACCGATCACAACACGGTCAGCCACCACCAGCACCTTGAGGACGCGGGCTCCCGGCAGGGCATCCTGCTCCTGCCCGGACAAGAGGTGACTTCGCACCGGGGGCATGCCAACGCCTTCGGCCCCATCGGCGCGGTGGACTTTCGCGAGGACATTGACGAGTGGGCCCATGATGTCGAGGCGGCGGGCGGGCTGCTATCCGTCAACCATCCCGTCTCCGGGGACTGCGCCTGGCTCGAGACAGTCCCCGCGCAAGTGAGCGGTGTGGAGATCATCCACGCTGATCTCTACGCCGCCCCTGCGTCCACCGCAGCGTTCGCCTGGCTCGCGCTGGTGGACAGATCCAGGGAGCTCGCAGGACAGCGCCCGCTCACGCTGCTGGGGGGCAGCGACTTCCATTCCCTCGACACCCCGATCCGTCCCGGCACTCCGACGACGTGGGTCTGTGTCGAGGAGGCGTCCCCCGCCGGGGTGCTCGACGCCCTTCGCGCCGGTCGCACGACGGTGACCAGCAGTGCCAGCCTCGTCGACGGGGCGCTGCGCCCCGACCTGTTGAGCAGCCCCATCCTTCTTCGACGCGACGAAGACTCTCTCGTGGTCCTCAATGCTGAGGGGATGGTTCTGGTGGACCGCGCCGGGAGGCGGCGGTTCATCCCCAGCAGGGAGCTGACGGCCACTGCTTCGCTGGCCGACGGGCCGTACCGGGTGGAGACGGCGGAGCGGGCGACCGCTGCGATCTGTCGCTGATCCCACCGGCCGGCTCCTTCGTTATGCACTACCGGGCGCGGCGCTGTCACCACTGCGGGTGAATGCTCTCACGCAGCAGTCCGTCGTACGTCGCGCGCACGGCGGCGTCGATGCGGTCCAGGACGGCACGCTGGTCAGCGGTGGGCTCGCTGCCGGCGGCCGCGTTCTTCCTGGCCCGCTCGGCGTTGCGGGCCCCGGGGATGGCGGCAGTGACGCCGGCCTAATCCACGATCCACCGCAGGCTGGCCTCGGCCCGCGGCTTCAGCCGGAAGGGGTCCGCATACCGGTCCGGGTGCTCATGGGCTCACCAGCCCTCGGTGCGCTCCTTGAGCTCACGGTAGGCCCCCAGCACCTGCGGTGTCGGCTCCGCGCCGACGGTGCGACTGCCGGTGATCTCCCAGTGCGGTGGCTCGTCGGTGCTGGCGAGCGCCCAGGCGGCCTGGCGGGCTGCTCCGAGTGCGACGTACTCGCCGCTCGGGGCGATCTCGACCTCGCGGCCGAACACGGCCGGGGCCAGTTCCTGCACGGCGCGGCTGCGGGCCCCGCCGCCGATCAGCACGATCCGGGCCACAGCGGTGCCGGTGACGTCCTCGAGGGCCGCGATGCCGTCGGCCAGGGAGCACAGCAGGCCTTCCACGTAGGCGCGCGCCACGTCCTCGCGGGTGGTGGAGGCGCTCATTCCCGTGAGGGTGGCCCGTGCGGTGGGGCGGTTGGGGGTGCGCTCCCCGTCGAAGTAGGGCAGCAGGGTCACCCCGCCCGCTCCGGGTTCGGAGGCGAGCGCGAGCCGGGAGAGCTCCTGGTGGTCCACGCCCAGCAGGCCGCGTCCCGCCTCGAGGATCTTCGAGGCGTTGATGGTGGTGGTCATCGGCAGGAAGCGGCCGGTGGCGTCGGCGAAGCCGGTGACGGTGCCGGAGGCGTCGTCGGGCCGGACGTCCGTGACCATGGCGCACACACCGGAGGTGCCGATCGAGACGGAGACGTCCCCCGGGCCGAGCGACAGCCCGAGGGCCGCGCCCATGTTGTCGCCGGTGCCGGCTGAGATCGCGGCGCCTCCCGGGGTGCGTGCCATGACCTCCTGCGGCGTCGACGGGAGGCGTGGCAGCTCCAGGGCGTGGCCCAGGGCGCGCTCGGCCAGCTCAGGCGCCCAGGCCTCGGTGCGGGTGGAGTAGTAGCCGGTGCCGGAGGCATCACCGCGGTCGGTGAAGGCGTCCCCTCCCCCTGCCAGGTGACGGGAGACGTAGTCGTGCGGGAGCATCACGGAGCGGGCGCGCGCTGCGCTGTCGGGCTCGTTGTCCCGCACCCACCGCAGCTTGGAGGCGGTGAAGGAGGCCACCATCAGGCTGCCGATCTCACCGACGCACTGCTCGGGCCCGCCCATCTCCTCGATCAGGGCCTGCGCCTGCGGTGCGGAGCGGGTGTCGTTCCACAGCAGGGCGTCGCGCACCACGTCGCCGTGCTCGTCAAGCAGCACCATGCCGTGCTGCTGGCCGCCCACGGCGAGGGCCTCGGCCCGCTCCAGGAGGGGACCGGCCGCCTCGTCCACCGCGGCCAGCCAGGCACGGGGATCGACCTCCGTACCCTCGGGGTGGGCGGCGCGGCGCTCGTCCTGCACCTCGCCCGTCTCGGCGTCGACCAGCAGGGCCTTGGTGGACTGGGTGGAGGAGTCGATGCCGAGGACGAGCGTCATGGCGAGTTCCTTTCGGGGATGCGGTTCAGACTGTGAGGAGATCGGAGGGCAGCACGAGGACCTTGCGGTGCTCGGGGCGGGTGGCCATCTCGAGCGCCCGTTCCACCTCGGCCAGGCCGAACCTGGCGGTGACGAGCGAATCGAGGTCCACCGCCCCGGATGCGACCAGGGCGATCGCGGTCGGCCAGGTGCTGGCGTAGCGGAACACCCCGGTCAGCACGATCTCGCGGGTCAGGATGGTCGAGACGGGCAGAGTCATCTCGTCGGCCCCCATCCCCACCAGGACCACCCGGCCGCCGGACCGCACCGTGCGCATCCCGGCCTGCACGGCCGGTTCCGCACCCGGGGCGTCGATGAACGCATCGACCTGCGCGGGTGCTGTGCCGCCGGGCGCTGAGCCATCGGTCGCTGGGGCACCCGGGTCCAGCACCTCGCTGAACCCGGCCGCCTGCGCAGCCTCACGGCGCAGCGGAGCGGGGTCGCTGAGGATCACGCGGTTCGCGCCAAGGGCTCGGGCCGTCTGGGCGATGATCAAACCGATCGGCCCCGCACCGGCGATCAGCACGCTGCTGCCCACGCCGATCCCGGCCTTGCCGCACGCCCATACACCGACGCTGAGCGGCTCGCACAGCGCAGCTGCCTCCCAGCTCATCGACTCCGGGATGGGGTGGGCGAAGTCGGCATCGATCACGGCGTACTCGGCGAACGCGCCGTGGATCGGCGGGGTCGCGTAGAACTCCATGTGGGGGCACAGGTTGTACCGGCCGGTACGGCAGAACTCGCAGCGACGACAGGGATGCTGCGGCTCGATGGACACGCGCTGGCCCACCCGTTCCTGGGCAACGGCGGGCCCGACGGCGACGATCACCCCCGAGGCCTCGTGCCCGAGGATCATCGGCTCCTCGACCACGAAGTCGGCGATGCGCCCCTGGCGGTGGTAGTGCAGGTCCGAGCCGCACACCCCGACGGCCGCCACCTGCACGAGCACCTGGTGCTCGCCGATGGGCGGGACCGGGACGTCCTCGATGCGCACGTCGTCCACGCCGTGCAGGACGGCGGCTCGCATCGTGGCCGGGGCACCGGGAGGCGTCGTCATCGCTTTCTCCTTCAGTTCAGGCCCGGAAGCCGAGCAGGTGCTGCATGGCCAGCTGGTTCAGACGCACGAAGCCGTAGTTGCGCGCACCGGCCGCGTCCACGTCGAAGTCCTCGTAGGTCGATCGGTCCGCGAGCAGGTCCTCCACGGACTCGCCCTCGCCGAGGGTGGGCTGGGCCAGCTCCTCGATGCCCGAGTACGCCAGCGCCTCCTGCACCTCGGGGTCCTGGCGGAAGGCCACGGCACGCTCCTTCAGCATCAGGTACATCTCCATGTTGGCGTACGCGGAGTCGTACTGCCCCTTCTCGTGCTCGGTGCGGGAGGGCGCTGGATCGAGCGCGCGGCCCGGTCTCACATGGACGCGTAGCGCGAGCGCAGGATCGAGTAGATCCCGTACAGGATCAGGCCCACGCCCACCACGACCAGCAGCACGGTGCCGGCCGGCAGGGTCGCCATCTGCTTGATGGCTCCGTCCATGCCGGTGGCCTTCTCCGGATCGGCGCCGATAGCGGCCCAGCCGAACAGCACGCCCACGCCGACCAGCGCCAGGCCTTTGGCCACGTACCCGGCCACCCCGGTGACCACGACGGCCCTGCCCACGTTGCCACCGCCGGTGGCCTGCAGGTCCTCCTCGAACTTGCGGGTGACGCCCTTGACGATGTGGTAGACGCCGATGCCGATCACCGCCAGCCCCGCCACGGCGATCAGCACGCGCCCCACGGGGTTGCCCAGGAACATGCCGGTGACCTCGGAGGTCTTCTCCCCTGAGTCGCTGCTGTTGCCGGTGCCGAAGCGCAGTGCGGTCACGCCCAGGGCGGCGTTGACCACGGCCTTGCCCACGGATTTCACGGCGTGCTTCACCAGGCCCTTGGTGTCGGTCTCCCGCTTGGACCCGAACCACGCCTCCGCCACGAACCACAGCATCAGGGCCAGCATCGCGATGCCGCCCACCCACAGCAGGACCATGCCACCGGGGGCCTCGGCCAGAGTGCTCAGCGCGCCGGACTGGTCGGCGCTCTCGGAGTCCGATCCGAAGCCCACCTGCAGGGCGATCCAGCCGATCAGCAGGTGCACCACCCCGCTCATGATGAAGCCGGCACGGGCGGCCTTCTCCATCCACGGGTGGTCGGCCACCTGCTCGGCCTTGTCCTCGACCTCCTTCGCTGCCCCGCGGGCGCCACCACTCGTCGCCATGGTCGAAGGATAGGCGGCAAACGGACATCGCGGGACCGATCGGGGCAGACCGGGGAGGCCGCCCCAAGATGTTCACCGGCGCGTCATCCGCGGTCGGTACTCTCCCCGTCGGACCCTGGCAGTGACCTCGGCACCAGGGCAGGACGGAGCGCGCATGGATCTGGCCGATCTCGCGATCCGCGTCATGGAGTTCCTGGGCGGGCCGGGCATCGCCCTGGTGATCGCCGCCGAGGCGCTGTTCCCCCCGGTGCCCGGGGAGATCCTGCTCCCCTTCGCCGGGGTGAGCGCGGCCGCGAACGACCAGCACGTGCTGGTGCCGATCTTCTGGACCACGCTGGGATCCGTGGTCGGCGGCCTCGGGGTGTACGCGGTGGGCCGGGCACTCGGCCTGGATCGCACCCGTGCCCTGGTGCGGCGCCTGCCGCTGCTGGAGGAGAAGGACGTGGACATGGCCGTGCGGTTCTTCGACCGCCACGGCTTCCCGGCGGTGGCGATCGCTCGGTTCGTGCCGATGGTGCGCACCTTCATCTCGATCCCGGCGGGCATCGAGCGGATGCCGGTGCGCCTGTTCGCCGCCGCCACGGGCCTGGGCTCGGCGATCTGGAACGCGGCTTTCGTGGTGGCCGGGTACTTCTTCGGGGTGGCCGGCGGGGAGGCGCTGGAGGGCTTCGTGCGGATCTACTCGGTGATCGTGGCCGGCTTCGGGCTCATCGCGGGGATCGGCTTCGTGATGCAGCGGATGCGAGCCCGGCGCCGCGACGACACCGCCGGCAGCCCCCGTGAAAGCCCTGACGACCCCGGGGACGTGGGCTCTACGCTGGAGCGATGAGCACCGACAGCGAGCAGACGGGCCAGGCCGGACCGGCCGCGGACGTCGGCCGCTGGTTCTCCACCGCCACCGCCCCGGCCCGCATCGACGCTCCCCGGTCGGCCACTGCCAGCGCTCCCCCGTCGGCCACTGCCAGCGCTTCCCCGCCGGCCCCGGTCAGCGCTTCCCCGCCGGCCCCGGCCCCCTCCTCTCGCCCCTTGATGCGCATGCCCGCCTGGGGCCCCGTCGAGGGTGCGAGCTATGGGCTGACGAGCGCCCCCGAGCTGGTGGAGGAGGCATGGGATCTGCTCACCGGGGAGCCGACGGCCGTGCTGACCGGGGCGGGGATGTCCACCGGGTCGGGGCTGCCGGACTACCGCGGGCGCGATGCTGTGCCCCGGGCACCGATGACGTTCCAGGAGTTCATGGGGTCGGACCTCGCCAGGCGGCGCTACTGGGCGCGCTCCACGGTGGGCTGGACGCAGTTCCTGCGGGCGCGTCCCAACCGGGGGCACGTGCTGCTGGCGGAGCTCGGTGCATCGACCCTGCCGGTCACATCGGTGATCACCCAGAACGTGGACGCCCTGCACCAGCAGGCGGGCTCGGAGCCGGTGATCGACCTGCACGGACGGCTGGACCGGGTGCGCTGCCAGAGCTGCGACACCCTCACCCGGCGCGAGTCACTGCACCATCGGATGCTGGCGATGAATCCCGAGCTCGCCGCCCGCCTGCCCGAGCTCGCGGCCGATGCGGCACAGGCGCCCGACGGCGATGCAGAGGTGGATCGCACCTCGGACTTCCGCTACCCGGCCTGCGGGCTCTGCGGCGGGATCCTCAAGCCCGACGTGGTGTTCTTCGGAGAATCGGCCCGTCGGGAGGTGGTGTCCGCGGCGTACGGCGCGCTCCAGGAGGCGTCCCGTCTGCTGGTGCTGGGGTCGAGCCTCACCGTGCAGTCGGGGCTGCGGTTCGTGCGGGCAGCGGTGAAGGCCGGCACCCCGGTGGTGATCGTCAACGACGGTCCCACGCGCGGTGACGATCAGGCCACGCTGCGCATCCACGGGCGCATCGAGGACGTGCTGGAGACGTGGAATGGATCATGACATGGGCGAGGAGATCGCACTGGCCGGTGGGAATATGGGGCCGGTGTCGCGTCGGGGTGCGACGGTGCTGCGTCCCGGCGGTTCGTGGTCCCCGGCGGTGCACCGCCTCATGGAGCACTGCCGTGCAGCTGGGGTCACCGAGGTCCCCCGCCCGCTCGGATTCAGTGAGGACGGACGCGAGATCATGGAGTTCCTACCCGGCACGGTGCCCGCGTATCCGATGCCGAGATGGGTGTGGCAGCGACCGGCCCTGGCCGGAGGTGGCGTGCCACAGTGACTTCGCGCCGTACGACCGCCTGCGGATCCTGGCGGGCTTCTCCCGGCATCAGTCGGTCGAGCAGCAGAACCCGGAGCTGTACGGCCATGCGGAGCTGTACGACCGGGACGTCGCCTACGTCCGTGGACTGCTGGACTCCACCGGCGTGGGGGATTCCTGAGTCCTGCACGATCCACATCGACGTCCAGTGGTTCCTCCACAATGGCCTGTCATCCACATTCTTGATGCATTTCTTCGAAAGCATTGCATGCGCCCCGAAGCTCACCTATCCTGATTTCGTACACGCATTCGATATGAGCATGGGAGGGGATGATGATGAGCACTGCACTTGCCGCCTCTCCCTCCTCACCTACCCTTGACGCACTCTCGGACGTGCGAGCCCAGTTGAGCGATCTGGCCAGTAGCATCGCCTCCGCGCGTCCCGACGCGGCCCCGGTGCTGCACTCCGTCTCCGCGTCCGGCACCCCTGCGGCCTCCCACCGGCCCCATGCCCCATCAGCGCCCGACGCCGTCGAGCTGGTCGAGGCCATCGGTGCCGTCGAGGGCTTGAAGAACATTCTCGATGCCCTTCAATCCGGCTACGAGATAGCACTGCGGAATGAGCGGATCAAGACCCAGAGGGCAGCCGGTCTTCCCGCATCGAAGCTCGGCTCCGGCACCGGTGACGAGATCGCTCTGGCGCGCGGCATCTCACCCTCGCGCGCAGGCAATCAGCTCGCGCTGCGTCGCGTGATCGTCGAGACCCTGCCTCGCATCTGGGAGCGGATGGCCGAGGGAGCCGTCTCCGGGTGGGCCGCGGAAGAGGTCGCCCGCGCCGTGATCGTCCTGGACGACGAGGACCGCCGGCAGATCGACGCGGAGCTTGCCCCGACTCTTCACCAGGTGTCCCCTCGCACCGCCGGTCGGAAGGCCCGGGCGCGGGCCGACGCTCTGGACCAGGAGGCCGCCGTTGCCCGACTCCAGCGCAACGTGGGCCAGCGTCACGTGAGCCAGCGCCCGGCAGCGGTGGGCATGATGCGCCTGTCTGCCCTGCTGCCCTTGCACGAGGGCGTCGCCGCGTACGCCTCCCTCAGTGCCGCTGCTGATGCTGCCCGCGCGGAGGGGGATGGGCGCTCTCGCGGTCAGGTCATGGCCGATGCCCTCACCGCCCGCGTCACCGGTCAGGAACAGGCCGTCGCCCCGGTGGAGATCCAGCTGCTGATGACCGACCGCACCCTGCTGGCCGGTGGGGACGACACCGCCCAACTGGAGGGCCACCCCATTCCCGGCCCCGTCGCGCGCCACCTCGCCCTCACCGGCCGGCTCTTCCCGAAGCCGGAGGCGGCACAGGACGCAACCCCGCCCGGAGCGGCCCCCACCCCTTCCGCACCACTGGCATCCACCGCGACGCCTCCGTCCGATTCCGGGCCAGGGTCTGCGCCCAGTCCCGCACCAGTACCAGTACCAGCGTCCGATTCAGAACAACCACCGTCCGAGGTGCGACGCTGGATCCGCCGGCTCTACGCCGACCCGGTCACGGGAGAACTGACGTCCATGGACACGCGGAAGCGCCTGTTCACGGGGCACATGCGGCGCTTCGTACTGGCCCGGGAACGGCAGTGCCGCACGCCGGGATGCGAGGCCGCCTCCCGCCATGTCCACCACATCAAGGGTCATGCCCGCGGTGGTACCACCACGCTCGAGAACGGCGCCGGCCTGTGCGAGCGGTTCAACTACGTGGTGGAGCTGCCCGGCTGGTCGACGTCCCGGGATGCCGCAAGCGGGGATCTGGTCATCACGACGCCCACGGGTCATCGCCACCGCTCACCGATCCCGAACCAATGGGAGGCAGTCGGCATCCACGGGCAGGCAATCACCCCCAGTGATCAGCCACCAGGACCGACAAGCGACCCTCCCCCGAGACCACCTGGTGATCCAGTCCCGACCCCATCCCGGTTTATCTGAAGGGAATGACGCATGCAGAGTCTGATTATCAGATATTCTGGGGCCATGCGAACCATCAGCGCCACGGAGGCGTCTCGGCGATTCTCGGACCTGCTCGACTCCATCGAAGCAGGCGAGTCCGTGGTGGTCACCCGGGGGAACCGGCCCATCGCCGAGATGCGCCCGGCCGTGTGCCGTACCGGCAGGGACCTCCGGGATGCACTTGCGGCGCTGCCACCCCCGGACGAGCACCTCAGGGCCGATATCGCCGAAGCCCTCGACTTCGTAGCCGAAAGCACGGGGACGCCGTGGGACGACAACTGATCATCGATACCAACGTCCTCATCGACTACGAGCACGGTGTGCTGGACCAGAGGGCGCTCGACGATGACGAGCTGGCGATCGCCGCCGTCACGGTTGCCGAGTACCGGACCGGGATCGAGCTGGCACGTACCGCCGCGCACGCCGCAGCCCGCGCACGCGCTCTGGCCACGATCATCGACATGGTCGACGTACTCGAGTACACCCAGGCCACTGCTGCCCACCATGGTCGACTCATCGCCCACGCACGGCGCTCGGGAAGGCCTCGCGGAGCGCACGACCTGATCATCGCCGCCCATGCCGCACAGACCGGTCGCATCCTGCTCAGCAGAGACGCGCAGGCACGCTTCGGTGATCTTCCCGGCGTGGTCGCCGCAAGCCCCTTAACCGCGATCAGAGGGCCGCGTTGACCTGGTCCACGAGCTGCTGGATCATCGCGCGGTCCAGGCCGCCCAGGCCCGAGAGCCGGTTCAGCGGCATCTGCTCGATCATCTTCTGCATCTCCTCGTCCTGCGAGATAGGCATCTGCGCGAACAGCGGGGCCAGCACGGCCTGCGCGGCAGGCAGCGCCATCACCTCCCCGACCGCCCAGGTGGTGCCCACCACGGGGACCGGCTCGTCCCCGGTCACACGGACAGGCCGGGAGATCGCCCCGGATCGCACCGAGGGCGCAGGTCAGACGGGTGGGGTTCACGTGGGAGGAGCCGGCGCCCTGGTAGCGGGGGGTCTGGGCGAAGTCGCCGATCACGGCGATCGCGGCATCGGCAGTCCCGGGGAGAGCGTCCTGCGCGCCGTCGACCGAGTCCGCAAGCGCTCCCTCGGCCCCTTCCGCGAGCGGCAGGATCCCGTCGTTCTCCAGCAGCACAATCGAACGTCGGGCCGCTTCGAGGGCCACCTGGGGGTGGGCCTCGACGTCGATCTCCGTCTCCTCCTCCGGCAGGTGCTCGAGGCTGCGGCGGATCAGCTGCTCGACCAGGCCCGCGGCCCGGTCCACGTGCGCCTGGCCCGCTCCACCGAGAGACCCGCTTTCGCATGGGGTGCCGGCCGCGTGCACAATGTGGCGACACCCTCGAACGGAAGGACCTCCGATGGCGGAGCTCAAGAAGTCCCTCGGCCTGACCTCGCTGATCGCGCTCGGCGTGGCCGGGGTGGTCGGCTCGAGCTGGATCTACACCTCCTCGACCTTCTTCGCGGATCTCGGCGCGGGCGGCATGATCCTGGGCCTGCTGGCCGGCGCGGCCCTCGCGGCCTGCGTGGCGCTGGCCTACGGGGAGCTCACCTCCGCCATCCCCCGTGCCGGCGGCGAGGTGGTGTGGGGCTACGCCGCCCTGGGGCGCTCCGCCGGGTTCACCACCGGGTGGTTCCACATCGGCGCCTACATCGCCTCGCTCTCCTTCTACGTGACCGCGCTGGGCACGCTGCTGGCCAAGTACGTGCCCGCCATGGGGTCGATCCCGCTGTACGAGGTGGCCGGGGAGGCGGTGACGCTGCCCGTGCTGGCGGTGGGCGTCGCCCTGGCGCTGGCGGTGTTCGCGCTGAACTGGTTCGGGGTGTCGCTGGGGGCGCAGATCCAGGTGGCGCTGTTCGCGGTGATGCTGCTGATCGGTGCTGCCCTGGTGATCGCCGCCCTGGTGACGGGCTCGCCCTCGAACCTGTGGCCGATGTGGGCCCCGGAGCAGCCCCCCGTGGCCTCCACCCTGCGCATGGTGGTCCCCGGCATCACCTACGTGGTGGGTTTCTCCCTGGTGGCGGTGCTGGCCGAGGAGTCCAGCCTGAAGCCCCACCAGGTGGGCCGGGCCGTGGTGCTCACCGTTGCCGTGGCTGCCGCGTTCTACTCGGCGGTGCTGCTGGCCACCGCCTACGTGGTGCCATGGGAGGACGTGGCCGGCATGGAGCTGGGCACCATTGACGCCTTCACCGCCGCCGGGATGCCGATCCTCGGCTTCGCCGCGTTCATGATCGCGGTGCTGGGCCTGATCACCAGCTTCATCGGTCTGTTCGTGGCTTCCAGCCGCGTGGTGCTGGCCCTGGCCCGGGCGCGACTGCTGCCCGCGGGCCTTGCCCACATCGACGAGCGCTCCGGGGTGCCCCGCCGGGCGCTGCTGTTCGTGCTGGCCGCGACGCTGGGCCTGGGCTGGCTGGGCCCGGGCGCCATCGTGTGGTTCCTCGACGCCGGCGGCGTGTTCCTGGGCATCGTGTGGCTACTGGTGGTGATCGCCAAGTACCGCATGCCGCGCCGCTACCCCGGCCTCGAGTACGGCTACCGGGCCCGGCCAGCGTTCCTGCCGGCCCTGGGCGCGATCGGCGCGGTGCTGGTGATCGCTTTCGCCCTGATCCCGCAGACGGGCATGTCGCTGATCTGGCCGCAGGAGTACATCCTGCTGGCCGCCTGGGCGGTGCTGGGCGCGATCCTGTTCCTGATCACCCCGGCACCGAAGGACCGCGAGGGCGCGTTCCGGGAGATGCTGGGCCCGCACGCCGAGACGCTCGAGGCGGCAGGACGGAAGTCCTCTGCGCAAGTGTCGACCGGGAAGCGGCCAGCCGCGCGGGGCCTGTCAATCTGTCTGTGTAAGCGGGGTTGTCACAGGTAGGGGTTGATCCGGTCGGGGTAGGCGGCAGCGAGCTGGGCGAGAGCCTGCTTCCAGTTGGTGACGACCTGGCCCTCGACCAGCCGGCCGGATGCTCGACGCTGGTCGGCGGGCTTGCCACGTTCCTTCTCCCGCTCCAGGGCGCGTTTGTCCTCGATGTTGCAGATCGCCAGCCACAACAGCTTCACTGCCGCGTCCGTCGAGGGGAAGTGCCCGCGGTTCTTGGTGACCTTCCGCAGCTGGAAGTTCAACGACTCGATGCTGTTGGTGGTGTAGATGACCTTGCGCAGCATCGGCGGGAATTGCAGGAACGGCGTGAACCGCTCCCACGAGTTCGCCCAGGTCGCCACCGTGGACGGGTACTTCTTCCCCAACTCGGAGGCCTCAAAATCGGCCAGAGCATTCCTCGCGGTCTCTTCGTTGGGGGCGGTGTAGATCGGCTTCAACGCGGCGGCGACCTGTCTGCGGTCGGAGTAGGCCACGAACCGCATCGC
>NZ_JALXKT010000061.1:0-18773 GCF_025144775.1 Brachybacterium sp. p3-SID957
CCCCCCCCACGGCAGGGGTCCGGACAGCCGGATCCGGCCGCACGGACCGTGGAGCCCCGGGGGCGCTCAGCACCACGCGCACCTTCCCCGTGTGCGTCCTGCTAGTTATCCCGGGGCTCCACGTTCAGGGAAACGTAGCCCCTCGGGGCGGGGCGGGTCAAAGGCGTCCGGGGGACGCCCTGTGGACAACCCGCGCGCTTGTGTGGACAGTGTGCGGATGACGGTGGGGCGGCTGTGGAGGAACCTGGTGATCCACCGCCCACAACGCCGCGACCAGCAGTGATGCCATGCACAGCCTGTGGAGCAAAAACTTCGTGCCGATCCGTGCGAGGCTGGCCGCATGCCCGATCTGCACCCTCATCCCGGCGTCACCGGTCCCCGCGGGGAGCGTGTGCTGGTGCGCCGATCCGCCCGTCGGCGCCGCAGCGTGTCCATCACCCGGCGCGAGGGCGATCTGGTGGTCGCGATCCCCGCCTCGATGAGCCGGCGCGAGGAGGCGCAGTGGGTGCGGCGCATGATCGATCAGCTCTCGCGCAAGGAGGAGCGCACCATCGCGCCCCGCCGCAGCGACGAGCAGCTCGCCGCTCGAGCGGTCGAGCTCAGTGAGCTGTACCTCGATTCCCGGGCCCGGCCCACCTCCGTGCAGTGGTCCACCCGGCAGCAACGACGCTGGGGTTCCTGCACCCCGACGGAGGGCAGCATCCGCCTCTCGTCCCGGCTGCAGGGCATGCCCTCGTGGGTGGTGGACTCGGTGCTGGTGCACGAACTGGTGCACCTGCTGGTGCCGGGCCACGGGCCGGAATTCCAGGCCCTGATGGACCGGTACCCGCAGGCGCAGCGCGCCCGCGGGTTCCTCGAGGGCGTGGCCTGGGAGCAGGACCTGCCCGCACCCCGGGAACCGGACGAACCTCGGGAGGCGAGGGACTAGCCCCCACCTCCTGTGCCCTCACCAGTGCCGGGCCGCCCACGTGCCCAGCAGCTCCAGGGTCTCCCCCAGGTCCGCGACCGTGCCCGCCGGCAGGGATCGCTGCCTGCTGCGGGCGCCTGCCAGCAGCGGCCACGGCGCCCAGATCACCTCGGGGGACTCCTCGCTGGGTCGCAACGGGGTCGCGGCGGCCGGCCGCGGGGTGCGCAGCAGGTACTGCACGTCCCAGTGGGCCCGGCAGGAACCGAAGGCCGTGGCCAGGTCGTGCTGGTGCAGCACCGCAGGGCCGGGGCCGATCCGCTGCACCTCGTGCACACCCGTCTCCTCGGCGACCTCGCGCAGGGCGGCCGCCTCGAGGCTGGTCTCCCCGGGCTCGAGGTGCCCGCCGGGCTGCACCCAGAACTGTCCCTTGCGATGCCACACCAGGGCCACGTGCTCGCCCGGGGCGTCCACCACGATCGCGCTGGCCGTCAGGTGCACGGGGCCGCCGTCGCGGTATACCGCCTGCGGGTTCTGCTGCAGCAGCGACTCGTACTGGCGGGCGATCCGCGCACCGGTGGCCGCGGAGCGCGCGGCCCGCACCTGCTGCAGCGCCGGCTCAGGCGGTGCGGTCATGCGGGGCGATTCCCGGGATCGGGATCAGTCCCGTCGTCATCGGTCCCGTCGTCGGTCCCGTCGAGTCCGTCCTCCTCGCGCAGGCCGCCCTGGCCGTCCTCGCGCGGAGCGCTCTGCTGCCCCTCGCCGGACAGCAGCTTCTCCAGCTCCGCATCGAAGTCCGCGGGGATCTCCACGTCCGAGAGCACCTCGTCCTCGGCGGCCTCGGGGCGCGGCGCCTGGGGCCTTCCGGAGAGCACCTCCGCGCTGGGCAGCAGATCGGGGTGGTCCCACTTCGCCTCGCGCCCGGTCACGCCCTCGGTGGCCAGCACGCTCTCCCACCAGGCCAGGGCCTCCCGCACCCGCCGCGGGCGCAGCTCGATGCCCACGGTGCCAGCCAGCATCTGCTCGGCGGGGCTGCCGGTGGCGCGCCGGCGCCGCAGCACCTCCCGCATCGCCTCCAGCTGCGGCAGCTTGCCCTCCAGGGCCTTCGTGGTCACGTGGTCCACCCACGCCTCCACCAGCGCGAGGGTGGTGGCCAGCTCCTCCAGGGCCCGCTCCTGCGAGGCCCGACGGGTGAACACGAACATCTCCTCCGGGCGGCGGGCCTGCAGCGCCTTCGGGTCCGAGAGGTCCAGGTCGCGCACCATCTCGTCCAGCGCATCCAGGTCCAGGGTGATGCCGCGGGCGTAGTCCTCGATCGCCGAGAACAGGGCCCTGCCCAGCCAGGGGTGCGCCGCGAACAGCGCCGCATGGGCGATCTCCCGGGCCGCCAGGAAGATCCTGGCCGCGGGAGCATCCAGCTGGTGGGAGGAGATCAGGTCCTCCACATTGGCGGCCACCAGGGCGGGGGCGCCGTCGGGCCCCAGGGGCAGCGACAGGTCGGTGGTGCCCGCGACCTCACGGGCCAGCGAGCCGATGGCGTGGCCGAACTGGACGCCGAACATGGTGCCGCCGAAGCGCTCCATCATCGCGGCCGGGTCACCGGGCATCGGCAGCGGGTTCTCGTCCATCTGCCCCAGCTGCGCCGCGATGGCCTTGCCGATAGCTCCGGCCATGTACTTGGCGACCGGCTCCACGGTGGACTGCCAGCGCGGCAGGGTGCGGTACAGCCAGGTGCCGCGACCGAGCACCCCCAGCTCCTGGGAGGGCACATCGATCGCCAGCACCGGATCCAGCCACAGTCGCGCCACCTGCGCGGCCTGACGCAGCTCGGACACCTGCGCGTCGGTGGGCGTGGGATCGCCCGGGGTGCCGGTGGGGGCGGGCAGGCCCGGCATCTGCGCCTGCCCGGCGGCGGTGCGGCGCGCCACGTCCTCGGCGAGAGTCCAGTTCACGGGGCCGTCGCCCTGCGCGGAGAACAGGTGCTGCATCTGCGCGGCGGCGGCCCGCAGCTGCGACGGATCCTGCGGCAGGTTCGCCTGCTGGGCGAGAGCGGACAGGTCCAGCCCGTCCAGGGCCCCCTCGGGGATCGCACCCCCGAACGCCTCCTGCAGGAAGCGCTTGAGGGCCTCCTCGTCCATGCCGCCGGGTCCGCCCGACATCGGGTTCTCGCTCATTGGCCACCTCCGCAGTTGGGTCGGCGGCCAGCGTACCCAGCCATCCCGGGGGGTTGCTGGTGGTGGGGCACAATGTCGGGGTGAGTGATCCCACCGGAGCCCCTGCGCCGCCCGCCCGGAGTCGGCGTGGCCTGCGCCGACTCGCCTCCCAGGCCGTCGAGGACGCCCAGCTGGCACACCCGCGCACCGCGCTGGTCTCGCTGGGGCTGCTGTGCGCGCTGATCCTGGGCGGGGCCCTGATCCCGGTGCCGTACGTGATCGAGCAGCCCGGCCCGGCGATCGACGTGCTGGGGGAGTACCGCGACGAGGAGATCGTGCAGATCGACGGGGTGGAGACCTACCCCACCGACGGTTCTCTGATGATGACCACCGTCTCCGTCGACGGCGGTCCCGGATACGTGGTGACCCCGGTGGACGTGGTGGTCTCCTGGTTCGACCGCAGCCGGGCCGTGATGCCGCGTGAGCTCATGTTCCCGCCGGACCAGACCCGCGAGCAGACCACCCTGGACAATGCGGTGCAGATGTCCACCTCCCAGCAGGGCGCCGTGGCGGTGGCCCTGGAGGAGTTGGGCATCGAGTACGAGCCCGTGGTGATGGTTGCCGGTGTCCAGCAGGGTGCCCCCGCCGACGGCCACCTCGAGCCCGGTGACGTCCTGCTGGAGATCGACGGCGAGACCGCCGCGGACCTGCCCGGGTTCCAGGCCCTGGTGAGGGGTGCGGAGGAGGGCCGCGCGCTGCCGATCACGGTGCGCCGCAACGACCAGGAGGTGGCGCTGGAGGTGCCCACCGAGATCGTCGACGGCACTCCCCGGCTCGGGGTGGTGCTCTCCGAGGGCTACGACTTCCCGATGGACGTGGAGATCGCCGTCGGAGACATCGGAGGGCCCAGTGCCGGCATGATCTTCTCCCTGTCGGTGTACGACGAGCTCACCCCGGGCGCCCTCACCGGGGGGCGCGCGATCGCCGGCACCGGCACCATCTCCCCCGATGGCACCGTCGGCTCCATCGGGGGGATCCGCCAGAAGATGGTGGGTGCCCGCGACGCCGACGCCGAGTTCTTCCTCGCGCCCCGCGACAACTGCGACCAGGTGCTCGGCTACGAGCCCGATGGGCTCGAGGTGGTGGCCGTCGGCTCCTTCGACGAGGCGTTGAGGGCCACCGAGACCATCGCCGCTACCGGCGGCGTCGACGGACTTCCCACCTGTGAGGACCAGTGAGCCCCCGATGAGCCCCCGGAAGCGCCACCGCACCCCGCCCCGCCCCACCGTCGTCTTCGACTTCGGCGGGGTCCTCAGCAACGGCCACGACCCCGTGCCCGACGTCCACGCCCTGCTGGGCGGTGACGCCGATGCCCTCGGCGCCGCGCTGTGGGCCGAGCGCCTGGCCTACGACAGCGGTGAGCTCAGCCGCGAGGACTACTGGGGCGCGGTGGCGCGTTCCGTCGCCGTCGAGGAGCTCAGCGAGCAGGAGGTCGCCGAGCTGCAGGACGCCGACAACCGCTACTTCCTGACGCTGGATCCCCGATCCCGCGAGCTCATCCACGATCTCGCCCGCAACGACGTGCGGATGGCGCTGCTGTCCAACGCCTCGGTCGCCTTCGGGCAGGCCGTGCGCCGGGCCGACTGGTTCGAGGCCTTCAGCTTCGCGGTGATCTCGGGGGAGGAGCGCGCCGTCAAGCCCGACCGTGAGATCTTCGAGGTGCTGCTGCAGGCGCTCTCCCACGAGACCGGCGGCGTGTCCATCCCCTCGGCCGTGATCTTCTTCGACGACAAGCAGGAGAACGTCGACGCCGCCCGCGCACTGGGGATCGACGCCCACCTGTGGCCCCGCAACGGCGAGCAGGGCGGCCAGGCCGAGCGGCACGGCACCGAGATCGCCCGCGAGGTGCTCGCCGCCAGGGGCGTGCCCCTGGACTGAGCGGCCGACCGCCGGTGCTCAGCCCAGCGCCGCGATCGTCCGGTCCAGCCCCGGCAGGGGCCCTGGGGGGACACCGGCCCCTCCACCCCGTTCTCCTCCATGAGGGCACCGCAGTGCCGCGCCTCGGAGGACGGGGCGTTCCGGGTAGAGTCGGTGACCGTGAGACGTCCCGAGCGGTGCCGTTCCGCGGCACGCCGGTGAGACCCCGCTACCCCTTTTCGGACAGGAATCCACGTTGGCAGAGTTCATCTACACCATGTAGAAAGCTCGCCGGTTCTGTTCCCGTGTTGTCGTGCAGGTTCTCCCACACACCAGGCACGATACGCCCTGGACGGCGTGGAAGCAAGTAACAACGAGCGGAACCTAGTACCATCGTCGTATCGTTCCCGGATCGTTCGGGGATCGTTCGACGGTGGGAGGGGAGCATGGCGGGCAGGCAGGGCCGGCGGTCGTTCGGCAGCCTCCGAAAGCAGAAGTCGGGCCGGTGGTCCGCGAGCTACGTGGACGGCACCGGGAAGCGCCACTTCGCCCCCCACACCTTCGACACGAAGCGCGACGCAGACGCATGGCTGAGTGTTCAACGCACCCGACTGGTGACAGGGGAATGGAAGGCCGCACCGCGGGAGCGCGTCACCTTCGACCAATGGGCCGAGCGCTGGCTCGCCGGGCTCGAGAAAGCGCCTCGCACCATCTACAGCTACCGCACGACTGTGGACCGCGACCTGTCCGAGACGTTCGGAAGCATGCAGCTCGACAAGATCACCACGGCCGTCGTCCGTGAGTGGTACGACGCACTCCCTGCTGACAAGCCGGCCAAACGCGCTCAGGCGTACCGCGTGTTCGGTCAGATCATGCGGGCTGCTGCTGCGGATGGTCTGATCCACGCGAGCCCCGCCACGCTTCGCGGAGCCGCGACACACACCCGGGAACGCGAGGTGCCCGACCTCGAACCCGCCGACGTGGACAAGCTCGCCGCTGCGATGCCGGCCTACCTCGCTGCGTCCGTCTACCTCGGAGCCTATGCGGCCCTGCGGGCCGGGGAAGCCCTCGGGCTCACGCGCCGGGACGTGAACGTCAAGGCCGGGACCGTGCGCGTCCTGCGATCCGCTGGCACCACGACGCCCGGGGCAGAACGGATCGGCGCGACGAAAACTGACGCGAGCAAACGCACCGTGGCGATCCCGGAGACCGTCGCTAGCAAGCTGCGGGATCACCTCGCAGAGCATGTGGGGCCGGAGCCCGGCGCGTATCTGTTCGAGTCCCCGGCCAAAGCGGGAAGGCCCGTGAGCTACCAGGCCCTCCGAGCGCACTTCCGAGATGCTGCTGATGCCTGCGGATACCCGTCCCTGACGTTCCACGGTCTGCGCCACGTCGGGGCCGTCCTCGCAGCCCGGGCCGGTGCGACCATCCGCGAGTTGCAGGACAGGCTGGGCCACCGATCCATGGCTATCGCCATGACCTACCAGCATGGCAGCGCCCAGCGCGACCGTGCCATAGCCGACGCAATGGACCGTGCGCTGACCGCACCCACCGATGAGGGGAAGAACGATGCCGACTGACAACACGATCCGGATCTACTGCGACCGGCCCGGCCCGTTTCATGCAACACACGGGCGCACCTGGTTCGAGAGCTTCACTCGAGCCGACGATGGATCTTGGGGGATCACTCCACCGGAGAGCTACGGCAAGCGCGGAACCCGCGTGCTCTACCGACCTCCCGGAGAGTCCGAGGAGCAGACCCGTTGGAATGTCCGCATACCGCGACACACGATGCACCGGGGCGAGGAGCACGAACCGGAACCCGTCGGAATGATCCTCTATGACCGCGACCCTCTCGACTTTGGGCGCTCGGTGCCGCAGAATCCGCCACCGGGATTCACCGACCCGCTCGCCGGCGCGACCATCACATTCAACTGGCAGTGCAGCTGTCGAAACGCGCTTACCGTCCAAGCTTCCCGCCTCCGGGAACCTCTCGGTGCACTGGTGGGGCGCGACATCGAAACGATCACCCTGGACGGCCTGAGGTACATGCTCCGGCCCTGACTGTTCCGCTCCGTTCCGGAACGGTGCTAAGATACTCGATGAGTCGCAGGACGATGCGATAGCGGAGCCTCCCGGCCCGTTTCAACGGCCCTCTAACAAGGGTCACCGTTGGAATGCCCGGAGGCTCTTTCCATGTCCCTCGCGACCACACCGCGAACCCGCTACATCACCATCGGCGATGCCGCCGAATACCTGAGCGTCACTGAACGCACTGTCCGGAACTACATCGCCCGCGGGGAGCTGACCGGCTACCGCATCGGCACCCGCGCAATCCGGATCGACCAGCGCGAGCTGGAGAACCTGCTGACTCCGATCCCCACCGTGGCCGGTGGTGGCCGATGAGCGCACAGGAAAGCCGCCCCAGGCAGGCGGCTGAGGCGGCTCCCAAAAGCGTTGTGGCGACGCAGCACCAGGATACCGGGGCACCCTCGATCCCGCACCTGTCCGCGTCGGAGATAGCGGCGTCACGGCCGCTGTACCTGCTGATCGTCAAGACACCCACGGACCGGATCGCGCGCCGCTGCTACCTGTCCCTGCACGCTGCGGAGAAAGCCTGTAGGCGTGCCCAGGCGCGGGGCAGTGCCGCGTCTCTCGAGATGCACCGCGTGGTGCCGTACACCGTCGGTGCCGAGCTGCACGAGGCGGTGACCGCTGATGCGTGAGCACCTGATCCCTGCGCCCGTCTCTGACGGCCTCGCATCGTGGTGTGGACCGCTGATGCATCCTGACTCTCCGGAGGCTGTCTGGCGCGAGTACGGACGCCCCCCAGCCCCTCCATGGGGGAGCTACCTCGACACCACGCCGTTGCCGATGCCCCCCGGCGGCCGCGGCCCGATCACGGTCATGCACGACATGATCCAGCAGCACCAGGCGGGGGTGATCGTGTGAGTCGCCCCTATCTGAACCCGTCCGACGATGCCGAGCTGCGCGAGGTGACCGCGAAGTACGCCGATCCGGCGAAGGTTACCGATACCTCGGTAACCGCTTCGGCAGGGGTAACCGATTCTGAGGCTCTGACCAGCACGGTTACACCGGTTACCGAGGTTACCTCCCTCCCCAGGGGAGAAGGGGAGGCCACCCTGGACGCCCTGCACACCTTCCTGTCGCGGTTCATCGCCTACCCGACCCCGGAGACCGCCGACGCTCATGCACTGTGGATCGTCCACGCGCATGTGGTGGATCAGTTCGAGAACACCCCGCGGATCGCCTTCCTGTCCCCGGAGCCGGGCAGTGGGAAGTCACGGTGCATGGAACTCACTGAGGCCCTGGTGCCCCGCCCCGTCCTCTCCGTGAACGCGACACCCGCGTACATCTTCCGCAAGATCAGCGACGACGCCGGACTGCCCACGCTGCTGATCGATGAGTGCGACGCGATCTTCACCGGAGGCAAGACCGACTCCTCCGAGGAACTGCGCGGTCTGCTGAACTCCGGCTACCGCAAGGGCGCTACCGCTGGCCGCGTAGCGGTCAAAGGCAAGGAACTGGTGACGGAGGACTGGCCGTCATTCTCCGCAGTCGCTCTGGCCGGACTCAACACCCTCCCCGACACGATCATGACCCGCGCCGTGGTGGTGCCCATGAAGCGCCGCCGCCGGGATCAGACCGTGGAGCCCTACCGGCGTCGGCTGATCGGGCCGGAGGCTGATGAGCTGCGTGCCCGGATCGGAGCGTGGGCCGATGCGATGCGCCCGTACATCGGTGGCCAGTGGCCGGACCTACCCGAGTCGATCCAAGACCGTGACGCCGACGTGTGGGAACCGCTCATCGCCATTGCCGATGACGCGGGCGGGAAGTGGCCAGCACGGGCAAGGTCGGCAGCACTGTCGATCCTCAAGGCGTCTCAGGACAAGGGCGTGTCACTCGGCATCCGACTGCTGTCCGACATCCGGGACGTGTTCACGGAGGAACGGTTGTCATCGGTGGAACTGGTCGCCCGACTGGTCGCCCTCGAGGATGCCCCGTGGCCGTCGATCCACGGCGAGGAACTGACTCCGAGGTTCGCTGCGCGGCTGCTGTCGAAGTACGAGATCGGGCCGACCACCCTCAAGATCGGCGGCCGGTCCGTGAAGGGATTCAAGCGGTCCATGTTCGGTGACGCATGGTCCCGCTACCTCCCCCCTCTTGCTTCTGCGGAGCGGGGTAACTCCGGTAACCCCGATAACCCCGCAGGTCACAGGCCCGAATCCGGTTACCCCGGAACGGACGGTTACCCCAACATCGGTAACCCTGACTCGCTGATCTGCCCCAACTGCCTCGAAACGGACTGCGACGGCACCTGCCAGGAGGACCAGCGATGACCCGCCCCGCCCGCCCATCCGTCCACCAGTGGACATGGAACCCCGGCCGCCCCCACGAAACCTACGGCGCCCGAATCCGCACCGGAGGCCAAGCAGTGTTCATCCCCGCCAAGGACCTGCGCCGCGTGGCCGACGTGCTGCACGACATCGCAGACAAGCTCGAGGACCAGGAGGCCGACCGATGAGCCCGACGCCCGGAGCGCTCGGTGTCCCCGAGCACGCCCGCCGCGAATGGGAACAGCTCATGTCCTCCATCACTGAGCCCACGCCCTGCGCCCAGGACCCCGACGGATGGAACAGCAGCGCAGCAGAAGCCGAGATAGCCGCCCGCCTCTGCCTCGACTGCCCCGCCATGCCCGCCTGCCTCACCTACGCCCGAGCCGCCGGCGAAACCGAAGGCGTCTGGGGCGGAACCACCCCGAGAGAAAGGAGGAAGCAATGAAAACCGATGGATTCGGGATCACGCACCGCGACGACTGCAGACGACCGTCCTGGACCGTGATCCGTATCGGCCGCGGCTTCGGGCAGAAATGCCAGAGCTGCGGCATCACATGGCGTCGCGGTGACCCCGCACTCAGCCCACGGGCCACCTACGGATACAGAAAGGACCAGCCATGACCGAGAACGAAATCTGGGAATCCAGCTACGGGAAACCCCCGGAGCCGACCTACACCCCCGAGGAACAGGAACTCTGGGACGCCGCCTACGGCACCCCGAAATGGGCGCAGCTCACCCCCGATGAGCAAGCCCTGTACGACAACACCTACCCCGACACCACTCACTGAAAGAGGCAACACCAATGTCAGCAGCACACTTCATGGACACCGCCAAGATCGTCTCCGACATCGAAGCCAACTGCGAGATGCAGCGCGGCCACGCCAACCCGCGAGAGGTCGCCGCGTTCGTCCGCAAGCTCCAGGGCCTCGGCATCACCGTCACCAACGGGGCCGAGTACATCGCCCTGGCTGAGTACACGCCGCCCGCCCGGCAGGACCCCGACCCGTTCACCGGTACCCCCGCCGAGGTCTACGCGAAGGTCGAACAGATCGGCCTGCACGAGTCCAACTCCGGGAAGATCAGCGGGCACTGGCGTGAATACGTGGTCCACGCCGGCCGCGCCATCCTCGCCACCATGCGGGAAGAGGTGGACACCTACATCACCACCCTCCAGCCCACCTTCGACCAGGCAGCCCAGGCCGTCGCCGGAGCCCTGCGCGAGGGCCTGACCGTCAACACCACGGACGCCTGGCTCACCGAAGAAGGCACGGTCGAACAGATCACTGCATGGCGAGCAGCGCGAGATGCAGCAGTCACGCTCGACAAGATCGCCGCTGTTCGCATCGAACTGTCCGCCTGGCTCGACGTACCCCCGCAGCAGAACAACAAGGGGTACGACAGCATCATCTCGGACTACACGCCCGCGTTCGTGAAGACCGCCAGCCCGTACATTTTCACCAACGAGCCGGTCTCCACCCTCCAGGTGAACCGGCGCTGGCTTGACCTCCAGAACGCCGAAGGCACCGCGCTTCACCTCGGCACCATCGCGGACCTCAAGGCGCGGCCGAACCCGGACGGACGCTGACTCACATGCAGTGCGAGCGACGGTCCGAGCAGCAGCACGTTCGGGCCGTCGCACGCCGCGACCAGCAGCACAGACAGGACCACCCCGTTACCCCTACACCCGCAGGTCATCGGACCGCCGGGGAGGGCTCTCGGATGTCGCACGACCAGTTGGACTCATCTCGACCGGCCTTCCGATGGGCCGGACCCATGCTTGACCAGTACATCTAGGAGGATCGGCTGATGCCGGGACCAGCTCAGAACCCGTTGAAACCGAACAGTAGGCGCTACCGGACTGCGAGCGTCCGGGGTGCCGTGATCGAACTTCCCGCTGAGGGGTGCGACCTTCCGGTGCCGAAGGTGCCGTCGGGTCGGGCCTGGTCGAAGGATGAGCGGGCGCTGTGGAAGACGTTGTGGCAGTCTCCGCAGGCGTCGCAGTGGGATGAGTCGTTCATCCCGGCGGTGGCGTCCTACGTGATCCACACGCACGCGATCTACGGGGGTACGGCTTCGGCGTGGACAGCGCAGGAGCACCGGCACATCGGGGCGCAGCTGGGGCTTACTCCGCAGGGGATGCAGGCCCTGGGATGGGTGATCGCGGATGACTAGTGCACGCCGCCGAGCGAAGGCCGGCCGGGTCATCCGGCAGGGGGAGTCAGTTCGTCCTGGTGCTGTGCCGTGGGAGATCACCGGGGAGGCGCTGGGAGACCCGTTCTGGGCTGATCCGGTGGCGGTGGCGGGATTCCTGTCCCGGCATGGTCTCCCGGAGCCGCACGCGGCGTACTGGGCTGTTCCACGGGCGCTGCGGGATCACTGCGCATGGTCATGGTGCCTCGCCAACGGGTACAAGAACCGGTGGGACCTACCGAACTGGGAAGCGGCCCGAACCGCGGGGATCACACCGCCGGGGGGAGCACGCACAAGGGCACGGCTGGTCCACGGCGGCTACCGGGTCACAGGCGGAACGCCGCCGTCTGTCTGACCCCACCTCTACGGTGAGCACTACCGGGGCGAACCATCGCCCCCGACTCTCAGGAGGTCACCATGACCGGCAACACCCCGATCCAGACGCTCGTGCGAGACCGCATTGGTGACAACATCTCACGCGGCTTGGACAATGTTCCCCGCTTGCCCGTCCTGGTCGATTACCTTCGGCTGATCTGTCCGACCGAGGACGATCTACTGCTGTTCACGACTCAGGAACGGGGTGCGACGGACACCGGTCGCCTTTTCGCTGTCACCCGAACGCACGCAGCTATCCTCCAGTACGGATACGCGGAAGGTGGGATAAAGCGATTCTCCATTAGCGGTCCGGTGTTGCCTCTGGCAACGGTGAGTGCTGTCAAGTTCCTCCCGGAGTCAACGGCGTGGAGTAACCCCGCCGGCCCGACTATTGACCCCGCTATCTCTGTGGAGTTCAAGACCGGGGAATCCGTGTCACTGGGCCGTGATGCTGAGTTCGGATGGGCGGGCCGAGGACAGCCTGACCTCGAAGCGGAAACCGATGCAAGGACGGAACTCCTCGCCCGCCTGCTGGCCTTACCTCCGTCTGTCACATCGTGAGCTTCTGGCAGGTGCCGTGACGGCCTCGAGGTCTACTCCCAAGGCTGGTTCATCGCCCTGGGAACCACCTACCGTCCCGGCGGCCTTCACCCGCTGGTCGTGCCGAGCGCCGTGTGATCGTCGGGGAACGGAAGGTTCCCGGAGCTGGGAAGCATCGCTCGCCGGATCTGGTGAGCGCCAGGGACTTGCTGTCAGCAGCTCCCTGCCAGCCGGTCCGTGTTCCGTGGGTAGCACGCGTGCTCGGTAATCCCGAATCCGGGATTACCTGGCTGGGCCGCGTCCCGTGGGGAGCGCCGGGATCGTCGCGCCCTCAGACGCTGGGGTCGCACCAGCACACGGGACTGTCGGCACCACAGTTCTGTTCACGCATCTGTTACAGTAACGTCTATGCGAACAGTCCTGTGCGAGTCCTGTGGCCGACAGGTCGCTGACGACCTCCCCATCCTGCCCGTGCGATTCACGGAGCGCAGAAGGTCTACCCGCCATGCGTGGAGGCGAGCCCGGCATGGGATCTTCTGCCGGGACTGCGCGACTGCTGAGCCCCAGCAGATCCCCGATGCAGCGCTGGCTCGACCGGCTACCCGAGAGTTCCTGACGGGAGCCGAGTCCCTTGAGCATTGCGAGTCATGCGGGGCGGCCCTGCTGCTGGTGAAGGTGGCGCGCCGGAAGCACGTCTACTGCTCTCCGTCGTGCCGTGCCCGCATCTATCGAGAGGCAGCGCGTGTTGAGTCGGTGGAGCATCCCTGCCGGTGGTGTGGAGCGATGATCGGCGGGCGGGCGGATCGGAAGTTCTGTTCGTCTAGGTGTCGCACTGCATCGCACCGCGAGTCGCACCGGCGGGCAGAGAAGTTGATCCCCGACTCTGACGAGCGGGCCGACATCATGGACATGGCCGCGGCACCCGTAGAAGTGTTCGAAGAAGCGTTACAGGCTGCAAGGTCCGAGGGTGACGCGAGTAGGGAGAACGTGGCGCGACTGGTCCGGGGGAGGGCCGGGCGCCGTAGCGGCTGACGCTTCGGTCTACAGCTCGGAGCCCTACGGGCCGCCTTTGCTTGACCCCCTGCCCCAAAGACGCCCGCCGACCTTCCCACCGCTCACGACTGTTCGCCCACGCCGACTAGACCCCCACCTGGTGGTGAGCGTCTGGGAGTGGCACCAGGACCACGGCCAATGGTCACTGTCCGCCCCCGGTCCGGGCGGTGAAGGATGGGTTGGACCGGTGTCTGCCTGTTCGCCCCATGCCTGGGGCAGCGTGGGAGACCGTAGAGGCACGCTGAGGACGCCTGGACGCCCCTAGACCGCCCACAGGGCACCCGGTGCATGTCCGGGCCGCTGCGGGCGGCGTAGAGGTGTCAGGCGCGCTGGTGAAGCTGTTCGGAGGTCGCCCTGTCGCCCGGTAGTGCGGCCGGCTGGAGCATCGCCGCGTGGGCCGCGAACACTGACTGCAACTCCGGTCCCCACACGGCGATGACGGAGGACCATTCCCCGACCGGGACCGTCTTGGTGGGCCGGTAGTAGTGCCACCGGTCCCGCCGGTGCAGGTCCCGTTCTACGCAGTCCACCGCGGTGCGCACCAGTTCACGCAGGCACCCGTCTGGGCAGTCTGATCGCGGGATGATCCACACCCGCCCGTCCCGGTACACGTGGACGGTGCCGATCTCTGCCAGGAGCCGCCCGGTGCTGGGATCGCGGAACACTCTCACCGGGTCGGGTGACCGTCGCCCGATCTTGATCCCGATAGCTGCGAGGTCGGGCACGTCCTCGAGCGTGGCCTGATTGTTGACCGCGAACCAGGTAGGGGTCATCGGTCCGCCCCCTCGCCGGTCTGCTGCGCGTAGTACATGAGCGCAGCGTGCATGGAATCATCCCCGGTGGCGGCGCGGGCCTCAGCGGCCCGCCTGCGGCCCTGCCGTGCCCATGCGTCCGGTAGCGCATCGGGATCGTTGCCGTGCTCCCGTGCGTGCGCCCGAATCTCATCGGCAGGGACACCGAACAGCAGCGCCATGCCGTCCGCTGACAGCATCACTTCACCCGTGGCCGGGTCAATCCGGTACAGGCTGCTCATCGCCCGATCACCTCGACCAGTGCCGAGGCCGGGACGCCGGTGTCCTGCGCCGTGTTGAACAGGTCCGTGACCGTCTCGACGCCGGACAGGTTGAGCTGCATCGCACGGGAGACCTCCGCCCGGCGCACCGCGCCCATGAGTGCATGAGCGATCTTCCGTGCCTCCCCGGTGGTGAGCGCGAGCCCGATGGTGGCCCGCTCCCCGAGGGTGACGGTGACTTCGACATGCTGGTCGATCACGTCCACATCGGCGTGCCCGCCGTCCAGCGCTACCCGCTCCGAGGTGTCCACGTGGTCTGCGAGTGTCTGCGCGAGCGACGCGGCCGCGATCAGTGCGTCACCGATCCGCCGGCCCCGCTCACGGTCCCGTGTCCACAGTGCGTCATGCGCGCCGATGGTCAGCAGCCGGCCGTCCTCGAAGGCCACATCGGACCGCAGGGACATGCCTACGTCCTCGCCCTCGATGTGTCCGTCAACATCGACGTAGCCGGGGTCCTCGACGCTGATCGTGAGGTGATCCCCATCGGGGAAGGTGATCCGTTCGGTGGTGCCGGGGTAGGCGGTAGTCTCATTCATGGCATGGCCTCCGATTCAGGCTGTGTCCCGCCCGCCCGGTGCGCTAACACTGAGGCGGGCATCTAGTCCACAACACGGGAGCGCTATCGTTCCCGGATCGTTCGGCCCGGACGTTCAGCCGATCTACCAGGGAGAACAGCTTGGCAGAGTTCATCTACACCATGTACAAGGCCCGCAAGGCCGTGGGCGACAAGGTCATCCTCGATGACGTCACCATGAGCTTCTACCCGGGCGCCAAGATCGGCATGGTCGGCCCAAACGGCGCCGGCAAGTCCACCATCCTGAAGATCATGGCCGGGCTGGACCAGCCCAGCAACGGTGAGGCCCGCCTCAGCCCCGGCTACAGCGTGGGCATCCTGCTGCAGGAGCCCCCGCTGGACGAGTCCAAGACGGTCCTGGAGAACGTCCAGGAGGGCATGGGCGAGCTGTACGAGAAGGTGCAGCGCTTCAATGCCATCGGCGAGGAGATGGCCGAGCCCGATGCCGACTTCGACGCCCTGATGGAGGAGATGGGCAAGCTCCAGACGGAGATCGACAACGCCAACGGCTGGGACCTCGACTCCCAGCTCGAGCAGGCGATGGATGCCCTGCGCTGCCCGCCCGGTGACGAGCCCGTCACCCACCTCTCCGGCGGCGAGCGCCGCCGCGTGGCCCTGTGCAAGCTGCTGCTGCAGAAGCCGGACCTGCTGCTGCTGGACGAGCCCACCAACCACCTCGACGCCGAGAGCGTGCTGTGGCTGGAGCAGCACCTGCAGCAGTACGAGGGCGCCGTCATCGCCGTCACCCACGACCGGTACTTCCTGGACCACGTCGCCCAGTGGATCGCCGAGGTGGACCGCGGTCACCTGTACCCCTACGAGGGCAACTACTCCACCTACCTGCAGAAGAAGGAGGAGCGCCTCAGCGTCCAGGGCAAGAAGGACGCCAAGCTCGCCAAGCGCCTCAAGGACGAGCTCGAGTGGGTGCGCTCCAACGCCAAGGGCCGCCAGGCCAAGTCCAAGGCCCGCCTGGCCCGCTACGAGGAGATGGCCGCCCAGGCCGAGCAGACCCGCAAGCTCGACTTCGAGGAGATCACCATCCCGCCCGGCCCCCGCCTGGGCTCCCAGGTGATCGACGCGAAGAACCTCAAGAAGGGCTTCGGCGACCGGGTGCTCATCGACGATCTGTCCTTCTCGCTGCCTCCCAACGGCATCGTCGGCGTCATCGGCCCCAACGGCGTGGGCAAGACCACGCTGTTCAAGACCATCGTGGGGCTCGAGGAGCTCGACGGGGGCGAGCTGAAGATCGGCCAGTCCGTGAAGATCAGCTACGTGGACCAGGGCCGCGAGAACATCGACCCGGACAAGTCGCTGTGGGAGGTGGTCTCCGACGGCCTGGACTTCATCCAGGTGGGCAAGGTGGAGATCCCCTCCCGCGCCTACGTCTCCCAGTTCGGCTTCAAGGGCCCGGACCAGCAGAAGAAGGCCGGGGTGCTCTCCGGCGGTGAGCGCAACCGCCTGAACCTGGCCCTCACCCTCAAGCAGGGCGGCAACCTGCTGCTGCTGGACGAGCCCACCAACGACCTGGACGTGCAGACCCTCGGCTCGCTCGAGAACGCACTGCTGGAGTTCCCCGGCTGCGCCGTGGTGGTCTCCCACGACCGCTGGTTCCTGGACCGCGTGGCCACCCACATCCTGGCCTACGAAGGCACCGAGGAGAACCCCGCCAGCTGGTACTGGTTCGAGGGCAACTTCGAGTCCTACCAGGCCAACAAGGTGGCCCGCCTGGGCGAGGAGGCGGCCCGCCCCCACCGCGTCACCTACCGTCGCCTCACCCGCGACTGAACGCCCGCGACCGCGCACGCGCACGGCGCGCCGACCGGCCCCGCCCCGTCCCCCGGGTGCGGGGCCGCGTCGTGTTCGGGGCCAGGGGCGCTGAGATCACCTGCCGGGCTTCTAGACGGCGTCACGTCCCGGACAGCGTCACGTCCCGGACAGCTCAGGATCGAGGTTCGCCACCACCCGCTCGGAAGGAGTGCCGGAGCGGTTCTGCGGGGCGTGCTCCCGGGTGACCTGCAAGCGGTCCACGCGCTCGGGCACCACCACCTGGATGGTGCCGTCGCGGGGGACCTCCAGCACCCCGAGGTCCACCGGGATGCCATCGCGCGCGCCCCACAGCTGCAGCACCTCCTCCTGGTCGCCGTCCCGCTCGTACTCGGAGACGCCCTCGGCCCACAGGGCCGCCCGGTTCTCGGTGATGATGGCCCGCCAGGTGCCGTTGTCGCTCAGCCCGGGCACCGGGCGGGCGTCCTCCTGCACGCTGAGCTCGCTCCAGGTCGCTGCGAACGCGCGGGCCTCGGCCAGATCGCGACGAGCATCGAGCAGCAGGCCGGAGGCCACGAGCGCCCCTATCAGCAGCAGCGTCGAGACGACGGCCAGAATGCGGGTGGGCCAGGGGCTGCGCTCACGATCCCGCTCCGCCCGGCCTCGCGCCTTCGCCTGACGACGCCGACGGCGGGACAGCTCGGCGTCGTCCCGTGGTGAGAAGGCGAAGGCCGGAGCGGGCGCGGCACCGGGGCCGCTGGCGCTGCTGCCGGGCCCGGCGCCGCCGGTGGCCTGCGGCGGGGGAGCGGGGGCCGACAGCGGTGCGGAGGCCTGCGCAGGGACGCCCGAGGGCATGCCGCCGGTCATCGCGGGGGGCCCCACCAGGCGGCGCTGCGTGTCCGTGCCGAGCACAGGCGTGGCGTAGGTGCCGTGGTAGGCGGCCTCGGGCTGCCGGGATGCGGGCGGTGCTGCGTGCCCTGGCGCCGGAGTCCGCCCCGGGGAGTGCGTCTGTCCTGGGGCAGGGGCGTGTCCGGTCCCTGAGGCGCCGAAGCCCTCCAGGACGGCCTCGTGCAGGTCACGGGAGGGGGCCACGGCCGTCAGCAGGGTCAGCTGGGCGGCGGCCTCGATGGCATGGCGGTGCACCCCGGCCGCATCGGTGCCGGCCGTCAGGGCGCGCAGACGGGCGCGCTCGCCGTCGTCGGCCAGCGCCAGTGCGTCCAGCGCGGCCAGCGCTCCCCGCTCGACACCGGTGCCATCGGTGCTCGCCCCACCCCCGGGCTGGCCGAAGGGGACCAGGGAGTCCAGCAGGCGGGCCAGGACCATCGCGGGCTGCTGTCGGGCGGTGCCCGTGTACGGGAAGCGTCCCTGCGCGGCCGACTCCACCAGGGCCCGCTCGCGGGCGGGGAGATCCAGCAGCGCGCGCATCACCGTCACCTCCCGGCGGTCCCGGGTGCGGTCGCTCACCGCGTCGGGCGCGACCAGGGAGCGCACGTCGCCGCTGGGCTCGGTGGCGACCGCGGCACGACGGGCCCGGTCCAGCACCGCGGCCTCCCCGGGCAGGCCGCTCGCGGCGAGCTGACCGGCATCGCGCAGGCACGAGCGCAGCACCCACACCGTGAGCCTGCCGGCCTTGGCCGTCGATCCCGTGATGTGGACGCCCAGGCCGTGGATGCGCGGTCCCAGCACGTCCACCAGGGCCCTGGCCGCCCGCTGATCGCCCCCGGCCGCGCGGCGCAGCAGGGTGCGCACCGGGTCGAGACGGTCCCCGAGATCCAGGGTGTCCTCCGGTATCGCCGGAGTCTCCCCGGCATGACCCTCGGTGCTCACTGGGGGACCATCCTTAGTGCGGCCTTGTTCGGTAGGGTCGTGACCA
>NZ_JALXKT010000062.1:0-18713 GCF_025144775.1 Brachybacterium sp. p3-SID957
CGGGGCGCTGGGGGCGCGGGCCGCTCAGCGGCGGCGCAGCAGGCGGCGCCACATCGGCACCGCGAGCGCGGCCCGCAGCTGCTCGGCATCGACGCGGTAGCGGGAATGGACCTTCCCATCCACGATGATCACCGGGACGTCGTGGTCCCAGTCGCGTCGCAGGGTCTCGTCGGCGTCGATGTCCTGCACGTCCACGGTGGTACCGGCCCGGTCGGCCTCCGCCCTCACCACGGGCAGGGCCTCGTCGCACAGGTGACAGCCGGTGCGGGTGAGGTAGACGATCCTCGCGTCGGGATCGATGGGGGAGGGGATGCGGCGCTCGCTCATGGGGGAACCCTACCGACAGCACGACGGGCCGCTCGCCAGATGGCGTGCGGCCCGTCGTGGGCCCACTGAGCCGGCCCCGGGGAAGGGAAGGGGGCCTTCGGTCTCAGCGGTGCTGGATCAGCCGATCGGCGATCAGGCGGCGGTCGGCGCGGTGAACTCGGCCTCGATGGAGATGCGCACGTCGTCGGAGACCAGCACGCCACCGGTCTCGAGGGCGGCGTTCCAGGTCAGGCCGAACTCCTTGCGGGAGATCGTGGTCTCGCCGGTGAAGCCGGCGCGGTACACGCCGAAGGGGTCGGTGGCAGCGCCCTCGTAGGCGAAGTCCAGGACCACCGGGCGGGTGGTGTCGCGGATCGTGAGCTCGCCGTGCAGCTCGTCGCCCTCGACCTTGGTGGACACGAAGGTGATCTCCGGGAAGGTCTCGGCGTCGAAGAAGTCACCGCTGCGCAGGTGGTTGTCGCGGTCCTCGTTGCCGGTGCCGATCGAGGCGGTCTTCATCACGGCCTGGAAGCTGACATCCTGTCCCTCACCGACGGTCAGGGTGCCCTCGACGTCGGCGAACTGGCCACGGGCCTTGGAGATGCCGGCGTGACGCACGGTGAAGCTCGCGGAGGTGTGGGCGGGGTCCAGGGTCCAGACGCCGGGGGTGAGGCCATCGAACTGCTCGGTCATGAGGTGTCTCCTTCGTAGACGGGGAGCGCCCCGGGGTGGGGCACCAAGGCCTGCTTGAAACATAAACTATACTGCGAGGGCAGTGCAAGGGCACCTCCCGATCGAACCAGGAGAACGTGATGCAGTCCATATCCGATGACGACCGGCGCTCCGCGGACGCCTCCACCCCCGAGGGCCTGTGGCTCAGCCACGCGGAGCAGGGGGCGTGGCGCCGCTTCCTGTACGCCACCACCCTGCTCAACGAGCGGCTGTCGATGGCACTGGAGTCCGCACCGAAGATCGACCTGACCCTGGGGGAGTACGAGATCCTGGTGCGGCTGTCCGAGGCCGAGGCCGGCTTCATCCGCATGTCCGACCTCGCCGATCAGGTGGTCCACTCCCGCTCGCGCCTGACCCACACCATCACCCGCATGGAGAAGCGCGGGCTGGTGGAGCGGGTGCGCTGCTCGGCCGACGGCCGCGGCCGCCAGGCCCGCCTGACCGAGCAGGGCACAGACCTGCTGCGCCAGGCGGCACCCCTGCACGTGCGGTCCGTGCGCGAGCTGCTGCTGGACGTCGTGGGCCACGAGGACTTCCTGGAGCTGGGCCGGATCATGGGACGCACCCTGCCGGAGGGCGCTCCGGTGGAGCTGCCGCGTCCGTCCGCTCACATGCAGGCGTGACCCCCGCCTGATTCGAAGCTTGGGTTGGTACCGTGAGCCCGCCCAGCCTCGGGAGGAATGCGCACCCATGACCACCACCGTCGTCCACCTCGTCCGCCACGGCGAGGTGAACAACCCCGACCGGATCCTGTACGGCCGCATGCCCGGCTACCGGCTCTCCGATCGCGGGGCGCAGATGGCTCTGCGTGTGGCCGATCACCTCGCCGGGGAGGACATCGCCCTGGTGCGCTCCTCCCCGCTGCTGCGCGCCCAGCAGACCGCCGCCCCCATCGCGGCCGCGCATCAGCTGCCGGTCACCACCGATCAGCGGCTGATCGAGTCCGGCAACCGCTTCGAGGGCCAGCGCATGGGCCACGGCGATGCGAAGCTGAGCGATCCGCGCAACTGGCGCTGGTTCGTCAACCCTCTGCGCCCCTCCTGGGGCGAGCCCTACCGCGAGCAGGTGGCCCGCGTGCTGGCGGCCATGCACCAGGCCCGCGCCGAGGCCGAGGAACTCGGCGGGGACGCCGTGCTGGTCCTGCACCAGCTGCCGATCTGGCTGGTGCGGCGTAGCGCCGAGGGCAAGCCCCTGCCGCACGACCCGCGGCGCCGGCAGTGCTCGCTGTGCTCGGTCACCAGCTTCCGCTTCGCCGGCCCCCACCTGGCGGGCGTGGACTACGCCGAGCCCGCCGCGGACCTGGTGGCCGGCGCCGTGGACGCCACCGGGGGCAAGCTCACATGACCCTGCGACGACGCTCCGTGCTCTCCGGTCTCGGCCTGCTCCCCGCGGCAGCGCTGCTGGCCGCCTGCGGCACTGACACCTCCGACCGCTACGACACCGGCTACGTGGGCGGCGACGGCGTGACCACCGAGATCCCGCCCGAGTCCCGCGAGGAGCCGCTGGAGTTCGCCGGCACCACCTACGAGGGTGAGGAGTTCGCCGCAGCCGACCGGCGAGGCGAGGTGCTGGTGGTCAACGTCTGGTACGCCGCCTGCCCGCCGTGCCGCAAGGAAGCGCCGGACCTGCAGGCCGTCAGCGAGGAGTACGCCCCGGAGGGTGTCTCCTTCGTCGGGGTCAACGTGCGTGATGCCGCCGGCCCCGCCCAGGCCTTCGAGCAGACCTACGGCATCACCTACCCCTCCCTGCCGGACACCGACGCGCAGATCATGTACGCGCTGCGGGGGCAGGTGGCCCCCAACGCCGTCCCCTCCACCCTGGTGCTGGACCGCGAGGGCCGCGTGGCCGCCCGCATCTCCGGCGCGGCCGACCCCTCCGTGCTGCGCGCCATGCTCGACCGGGTCCTGGCCGAATGATCGGCGCCGAGATCGGGGAGGCCTTCCAGGCCACCGCGCTGTCCGGATCACTGCTGCTGGCCATCGCGGTGGCCGCGGCCGCAGGCGTCGTCGCCTTCCTGTCCCCGTGCGTGCTGCCCGTGGTGCCCGGGTTCCTGGGGTACGTCTCGGGCCTGGCCGGGCAGGGCGCGACAGCGGCCGCCGGTCGGGCAGGCACCGGGGGTGGCCGGGCGCAGAAGCGCCCCGCTGCGCCCTCCCGTGGGCGCATGGTCGCCGGCAGCGCCCTGTTCGTGGCCGGGTTCACCGTGGTGTTCATGCTGCTGGGCGGCTTTGCCGGTGCCGTCGGGTACCTCCTGCAGGAGCACGCCGTGTGGATCAACCGGGTCGCCGGCGTGGTGGTGATCCTCATGGGCCTGGTGTTCATGGGCGTGTTCCCCCAGCTCAGCGGAACCACAAGGGCCTCCGGGAAGAAGCCCGACGCCGGCCTGCTGGGCGCCCCGCTGCTGGGTCTGATCTTCGGGCTGAGCTGGACCCCGTGCATCGGCCCCACCTACGCCGCCATCATCGCCCTGTCCCTGGACGGCACCGCCGGCGACGGGGCGGCCGTGCGCGGCGGCATCCTCGCCCTGGCCTACTCCCTGGGCCTGGGGCTGCCCTTCGTGCTGTTCGCCCTGCTGTTCGAGAGGGCGCTGGGCCTGAGCCGCGCCCTCGGTCGCCACCGCCGCACCATCGGACTGCTCTCCGGGGCCCTGCTGGTGGCCATCGGCGTGCTGCTGCTGACAGGGCAGTGGGCGGCCTGGATGGACCAGCTGCAGGGCATGATCGCGACCTTCGAGCCGGTGGTGTGATGAGCTCATCCCGACCCTCCCGTTCCTCGCGACGCCCCCGCCCGGCCGCTCCCGCGCTGGGCTTGCGCGGCACCCTGCTGTTCCTGTGGCGCCAGCTCACCAGCATGCAGACCGCCCTCATCCTGCTGATGCTGCTGGCGATCGCGGCGATCCCCGGCTCCCTGTACCCCCAGCGCAACGTCAACCCCGGCCTGACCGACCAGTACCTGCAGGAGAACGGCCGCTGGGGGGAGATCCTCGACTCGCTCGGCTTCTTCGAGGTGTTCTCCTCGCCGTGGTTCTCCGCGATCTACCTGCTGCTGTTCATCTCCCTGATCGGCTGCATCGTTCCGCGCGCGGGGGTGCACCTGAAGCAACTGCGCTCCACGCCCCCGCGCACCCCCGCCAAGCTCACCCGCTTCACCGGGTACACCCGGCAGGAGCTCCCCGGCGCGGACGCCGACGCGCTGCTGGACCGCGCCCACGCCGCCCTGCGCCGCTCTCGGTACCGCACCGAGCGCCTGCAGGAGCGGGCCTCGCGCTCGATCACCGCGGAGCGCGGCCTGCTGCGCGAGAGCGGCAACCTGCTGTTCCACATCGCCCTGGTGGGGGTGCTGGTGTGCGTGGCGGCCGGTCATCTCACCGGCTACCGCGGCCAGATCACGGTGGTGGAGGGATCCGGCTTCTCCAACTCCCTGACCCAGTACGACTCCTTCGAGCCCGGTGCCTGGTTCGACACCTCCGAGCTGCCCGAGTTCCGCTTCACCCTGGAGCAGTTCCGCGCCGCCTACGACGAGGAGCCCACCTCGCCGAACGTGGGCCAGCCCCTCTCCTTCGAGGCCGACGTGCAGGTGACCACTGCGGGCCAGGAGCCCTTCGCGCAGACCCTCGAGGTCAACAAGCCGCTGCACGTGCCGGGCGCCTCGATGTACCTGCTGGGCAACGGCTACGCCCCCGAGGTCACCCTGCGGGACCCGGAGGGCACCGTGGTGGCCGAGGGACCGGTGATCACCGTGCCCACGGGGGACACCGGCTACACCTCCCAGCTGGTGATCAAGGCCCCGGACGCCCGCCCCCAGCAGACCGCCGTGGTGGGTTACTTCCTGCCCTCCGGCGTGATCGACGAGCAGGGCCCCCACTCGGTGTTCCCCGATCTGTGGAATCCGATGCTGGTGGTCTCCGTGCACCAAGGCGACCTGGGGCTGGACGAGGGCGTTCCCCGCAACGTGTACGAGGTGGACGTCTCCCAGCTGGAGCAGCTGACCGGCCAGGACGGCAGCCCCGTGCTGATCAGCCTGGAGCCCGGCCAGCAGATCGACCTGCCCGATGGCTCCAGCCTCTCCTTCGACGGGGTGCGCCGCTACGCCGCGTTCGACGTGGCGCACAACCCCTTCGAGCCGTGGCTGCTGGGCTTCGCGCTGGCCTCGGTGGCCGGTCTGATCCTCTCGCTGTTCGTGCCGCGCCGCCGCATGTGGGTGCGCGTGACCGAGGCCGACGGCGCCGCGGTGCTGGAGGTGGCGGGCCTGGCCCGCAGCCAGGATCCCGCCCTCGCCGACGACGTCGCCTCCCTGGCCCAGCGGCTATCCTCGTCGTTTGACCACCACGACGGGCCCGAGGGCCCCCAGCCTGCGCAGTCCAGCACCGCCCCGACCACCGGAGGACGACCCTCGTGATCGATCAGCAGCTCGCCGAGTTCTCCAGCCTCCTGATCGTGATCACGATCGTCCTGTACGTGCTCGCACTGATCGGCTTCACCGCCGACCTGGCCGGCACCACCGCACGGCGCAGCGACGCGCGCCTGGCCGCCCGTGAGGCGAAGGAGGCCCGCGAGCCCGTCGGCGTCGCAGCGAGCGGCGCCACCGACTCAGCCCCTGTCGATACGACGGGTGCGCACACCGGCATCGGGGGGACCGACGCGACCGTGGCCGGATCCGGCGGGAAGGATCCTGCCGCGGATCTCGGCGCAGCGGGCGGGGGTCCCGCCCAGGGAATGTCGGCCCAGCGCTTCGCCTTCCTGATCGCCGGTGCCGGCACCGCCCTGCACCTGGGGGGCGTGATCCTGCGGGCCCTGGCCACCCAGAGGGTGCCGTGGACCAACATGTACGAGTTCGCCATCACCAGTGCGGCCCTGGTGATGGCCGCGTTCCTGGTGTTCTCCATCAAGCGCCACGACCTGCGCGCCCTGGGCACCTTCGTGGTGGGCCCGATCCTGCTGCTGCTGTTCATCGCGCAGCGCTTCTGGATCGTGCCGGCCGCCGAGCTCACCCCCAGCCTGCAGAACTCCCACTGGCTCGTCATCCACATCGGCGTGGCGATCCTGGCCACCGCCCTGTCGATCCTCGGCGCCGTGGTGGCGGTGATGCAGCTGCTGCAGGCCCGCCACGAGAGGGCCCTGGTGGAGAAGGTCGCCGCTGGCGAGGAGCACCCCGAGCACTGGGGGCGCTTCGGGCACGTGCTGGACCGCCTGCCCTCCTCGAGCGTCCTGGAGGGGCTGAGCTTCCGCATCCACTCCGTGGGCTTCGTGTGCTGGACCTTCACCCTGATCTTCGGCGCGATCTGGGCACGCGACGCCTGGGGCCGCTACTGGAACTGGGATCCCAAGGAGGTGTGGACCTTCGTGATCTGGGTGATCTACGCGGCCTACCTCCACGCCCGTGCCACCGGCGGCTTCCGCGGCAGCCGTGCGGCCTGGCTCGCCCTGGCAGGGTTCGTCGCCGTTGTGTTCAACTACACGATCGTCAACACCGTCATCAACGGGCTCCACTCCTATTCGGGGCTGTGAGCAGGGAGAACCCCCCTTGCAGCGCTCCGGCGCAGGTCTGGCCCGTGGTACGGACGTGCAGGTCGTGGCGGTTCAGATCAAGGGCGGGTCCTCGGGACTCTCGCTGCGCTGCTGATCCTCACGGGCCTCCTGCTCCTTCCGCAGGCGCTCCTTCTCGCGGCGCTCGCGACGGATGTCCTCATCGAGCTTGCGCAGGAAGTCCGGGTCCTCGTCCGGCGCGATCGGTCCGCTGCGCCGCGGGCCGCCCCGCCCGGGCCCGCGACCGGTGCCGTCGGTGCGGTCCTTGCCGACCAGCAGCCACGTGATCGGCCCCACCCAGGGGATCAGCACGATCAGCACGATCCACGCCCACTTCGGCAGTCCGCGCACCTCGTCGTCCTGGGTCTGGACGCAGTCCGCGAGCGCGAAGATCGCAAGAGCGATGGAGAGGATGGCCGGGATCGCGCGAAGCATGGATCCAGTCTAGGCAGGGTCCCTGGTCGGCGGCTCGGAGCAGGAAGCACCCACCAGGGGGACCTACCCTGGTGGGTATGCGAGAGATGGTCGTCTATGCCGTGCTGCGGCTCGCCCTGTTCGGTGCGGTCTGGTGGCTGCTCACCCTGCTGGACATCGGGGTGATGCTGGCGGGTGTGCTGGCGGCGCTGCTCTCGATGCTGGTGTCGATCCTGGTCCTGGACAAGGTGCGTGACCGCGCCGCGATGCGGTGGAAGGATGCCGATGATCGTCGTCGCGCCAAGCGCGGGCCCATGGTCGACGAGGACGCCGAGCACGAGGACGCCCTGCTGGACAGCGCGGAGAGCTCCGGTCGTGAGGAGCCCTCAGATCACCAGGCCGGCCAGCAGCAGCACTGAGAACACCAGCTCGAGCTTCCCGGTGGCGCCCAGCACCGGGATCAGGTCACGGCCCATCGCCCCTCCCAGCACCGTGCGCGCCGGCATGATCGCCAGCGGCAGGGCCAGCAGCACCAGCAGCACTGGCCACTGCGCCACCATCACCGGCACCATCAGCACGAACGGCACCAGCATGGTCGCGGTGAACAGCCATCGGGTGCCCCGATCGCCCAGGCGCACCGCGAGGGTGCGCTTGCCTGCGATCGTGTCGGTGGGGATGTCCCGCAGGTTGTTGGTGAGCATGATCGCCACTGCCAGCAGGCCGATCGCGATCGAGGCCAGCAGCGCCACCCACCCGAACCGCAGCGTGATCGCGTAGGCGGTGCCATTGACCGCCACCAGCCCGAAGAACACGAACACGAACAGCTCGCCCAGGCCCAGGTACCCGTAGGGCTTCTTGCCGCCGGTGTAGAACCAGGCGGCCGCGACGGCGGCGGACCCCACCACCAGGGCCCACCAGATCCCGGCCACCGCGATCAGCGCCACCCCGAACAGGGCGCCTGCGGCCAGGGAGCCGATGGCGGCACGCTTGACGGTGGCCGGTGCGGCAGCTCGGGAACTGGTGAGGCGGAAGGGCCCCACGCGCTCGTCGTCGGTGCCGCGGATGCCGTCGGAGTAGTCGTTGGCGTAGTTCACGCCGATCTGCAGGCTGAGCGCCACGGCGAGCGCCAGCAGGGCGCGGGGCAGCACCACGCCGAGCAGGGTGCCGGCGTCGAGGGAGTCGAGGCCGCGCAGCTGCCATATCGCCGCGCCGGTGCCCGCCGCCACCGGGGCCACGGCCGCCGGCCAGGTGCGGGGGCGTGCCCCTTCGATCCACTGGGAGACGGTGGCCACGGCGGTCCTTCCGGGAGTGCTCAGGCGAACGGTCGACGTCGGAGCGCGTCGAGCGGGGGAGGGCATCCGGGCCGGGCGGTCAGCCGCCTGCCGGATCGGTGAGATCGGTGGCGACCCGCCGGGCGGCGGACCGATCGATCTTACCGATCCCCAGCAGCGGCAGCTCCTGGACCACGTGCACCCGCTTGGGGATCATGAAGGAGGGCACCTCGGTGGTGCGCAGCGCCGAGCGCACCAGGGACGCCGCCTCGGCCGGCTCCACGCCCGCCTCGAGGGTCACCAGGGCCTCCACCCGCTGGCCCCACTCCGCATCCGGCACGCCCACGACGACGGCCGAGCGCACCAGCCCGCGCAGCATCAGGGAGCGGTCGATGGCCCGCTCCACGTCCTGCGGGAGCACTTTGCGGCCACCGGTGATGATCACGTCGTCGGCGCGACCCAGCACGCTCAGGGCGCCCTCGGCATCGAGCGAGGCCAGGTCCGAGGTGGCCAGCTCCGTGCCGATCGCTTCGCTGCTGCCGTCCGCGAACAGGTACCCCAGGGCGAGTGTCGGGGAGGAGACGAGCAGGCGGCCGGCGCCCTCGGCGTCGGCCCCGTCGATCCGCAGGCGCACCCCGGGCAGGGCGGTGCCGTCGTACACGCAGCCACCGGCGGTCTCGGAGGAGCCGTAGGTGGTGCGCACCGCGATCCGCTGGCCACGGGCCCGCGCCAGCACCTCCTGCGGGGTCGCGGCCCCGCCCACCAGCACCGCGGTGAAGCGGCGCAGCATGGCCCGGGCCCGGGCATCGGGGCCGGTGGCCCCGGTGACGACGCGGGTGAGCTGGGTGGGCACCAGGGAGGTCAGCGCCGGCAGTCCCGCCTCCTGCGCCTGCGCCAGCGCCGGCTCGGCCAGGGCCACGAAGGCGGTGGAGTCGAAGTGGCCGCGCAGGTCCGGCAGCGGCCGGGGGAGGGCCGGGCCGTCCAGCCCCAGCACCTGCGCGGTGCGGTGGGCGCGGGCGATCACCTGCACCCCGGCGATGTGCGTGGGCGGCAGCAGGGGCAGCCAGTAGCCGTGGCCGATCAGGGAGGCGGTGGCGTCCTGCGAGGCCAGCAGTGCCTGCCGGGACAGCGCCACCGCCTTGGCCGCGCCGGTGGAGCCGGAGGTGGGCACCACCAGCGCCGCATCCTCGAACCCGGCGGGCAGCTGCGCGGGAGGATCGAAGGGGCCCAGCCACAGCCTGCCGTGCCCGGCCATCACCTCACCGATCGCGTGTGCGTGCTCGGTGAGGGAGGCGGCGGAGGCGTCGTACGGGGCCGGCCGGATCCACGACGTCACGGCGATCTCAGCCCTGGGGGTGGGGGAACCGGGTCCAGTCGGGGTCGCGCTTGTGCAGGAAGGCGTCGCGGCCCTCGACGGCCTCGTCGGTCATGTAGGCAAGGCGCGTGGCCTCCCCGGCGAACACCTGCTGGCCCATCAGACCGTCGTCGGCGAGGTTGAAGGCGAACTTGAGCATCCGGATCGCCTGCGGGGACTTGGTGGCGATGGTCGCGGCCATCGCGAGGGCCTCGTCCTCGAGATCGGCGTGGTCCACCACCCGGTTGACCGCGCCCCAGTCGTAGGCGTCCTGCGCCGAGTACTCCTCGGCCAGGAAGAAGATCTCCCGGGCCCGCTTCTGCCCCACCTGCTTGGCCAGGTACGCCGAGCCGTAGCCGCCGTCGAAGGAGCCCACGTTCGCATCGGTCTGCTTGAAGCGGGCGTGCTGGCGGGAGGCGATGGTGAGATCCGCGACCACGTGCAGGGAGTGGCCACCGCCGGCGGCCCAGCCGTTGACCACCGCGATCACCACCTTGCCCATGGTGCGGATGAGGCGCTGCACCTCCAGGATGTGCAGGCGGCCCGAGGAGCCGGTGCGCGCCTGGTCGGTCTCCGCGAGCTCCTCGGCCTCGGCGTACTCGTAGCCGGCGCGGCCGCGGATGCGCTGGTCGCCGCCGGAGCAGAAGGAGCGCCCGCCGTCCTTGGGGGAGGGGCCGTTCCCGGTCAGCAGCACCACGCCCACGCCGGTGTCCAGGCGGGCATGGTCGATAGCCCGGTACAGCTCATCCACCGTGTGCGGGCGGAAGGCGTTGCGCACCTCGGGACGATCGAAGGCGATGCGCACCACCGGCAGGTCGTGGCCGGTGGAGTCCTCGCTGCGCTGCACCCCGCGGTGGTAGGTGATGTCGGTGAAGGCAGAGCCGCCGTGCTCGGCGGCCGTCACCTCCCGCCAGCGCGAGGGATCGAAGGTCTCGGAGACCTGCCGGGGCTCAGGAGCGGGGGTGGTCGTCATGCCCCCCAGGGTAGTGGGAAGGCGCCATCTCCTGGCCCTGCGGCGCCCAGGGCAGGTGCGGTGTGGACGGTGCCCGATCGGTGCGCAGGCGCCCGTAGGCGAGCACGTCGTGCCGCTCCCCGTCGATCAGGAACTTCTGCCGCTCCACGCCCTCCTGCACGAAGCCCGCTGCACGCGCGACCGCTCCGGAGGCCGGATTGTTGGCACGATGTCCCAGCTCGAGGCGGTCCAGCCCCCACCCGCCCTGCTCGAGCGGGGCCAGGGCCCGATCCGCCACGGTGGCCGCCGCCCGGCCGATGAGCCCACGGCCCCGGTGCTGCGCGTGCATCCAGTAGAAGAACCATCCCGCCCGGTTGTCCTGGTCGATGCTCAGGGCCACCAGGCCGATCATGCTCCCCGAGGAATCGGTGACAGCGACCGCCCGGCGCTGCTCGCCCCGCAGCCAGTCCACGTAGGTGCGGGCCTGCTCGATGGTCTCCACCTCACCCTGACGGGCCATGTCGGGGTGGGAGGTGAAGGCGGCGAGCACCGCGTCGGCGTCCGCAGCGCCCACGGGACGCAGGGAGTACGGGCCGGATGGCTGAGGGGACGTCATGACCCCATCCTGCCCTGCTGGGGCGGTGACCCGGCCGATACCCTCGAGAGATGCACATCCCCTCTGCTCTGCGCGAGCTCGGCATCGATCGGGCGGTGGCCTGGTCGATCCCCATGACCACGCGGTTCCGCGGCCTCACCGAACGCGACGGCGTGCTTCTGCACGGCCCCCGGGGCTGGTCGGAGTTCTCACCCTTCTGGGACTACGACGTGGAGGAGTCCGCCTCCTGGCTGCGGGCAGCGCTCGCCGATGCCACCGCCGAGCGGCCTGCCCCGCAGCGCCGCGAGATCCCCGTGAACGTCACCGTGCCCGTGGTGCCCCCGGCCCTCGCCGCCCGCATCGCCCGGGTGGGCGGCGCGCGCACCGCGAAGGTCAAGGTCGCCGACCCCGGCTGCGATCTCTCCCAGGACGCCGACCGGCTCGCCGCCGTGCGTGAGGCCATGGGACCCGAGGCCCGCATCCGCATCGACGCCAATGCCGCCTGGACCCTCGAGGAGGCCCTGGCGGCACTGCCGGTGCTGGACAGGGCCGCCGGGGGGCTCGAGTACGCCGAGCAGCCCTGCGCGAGCATCGAGGACCTCGCCTCCCTGCGCCGGGCCCTGGACGTCCCGATCGCAGCCGACGAATCGGTGCGCCGCGCCGAGGACCCCCTGCGGGTGGCCCGCGCCGAGGCCGCTGATGTGCTGGTGATGAAGGTCCAGCCCCTGGGCGGGGTGCAGCGCTGCCTCCAGCTCGCCGAGCAGGCCGGCCTGCCGGTGGTGGTCTCCTCCGCGCTGGAGACGGGGGTGGGTCTGAGCGCGGGGCTGGCCCTGGCCGCCGCGCTGCCCGAACTTCCCCACGCCTGCGGCCTCGCCACGGCGGCGCTGCTCACCGGCGATGTGACGGCCGAGCCCCTGCACGCCACCGGCGGCACCATCGCCGCCGTGCGCCCGGAGCCGACCGAGGAGCAGCTGGTGCGGCACGCGGCGGGGCCGGAGCTCACCGCGAGGTGGCAGGCGCGCCTGGCCGAGTGCTCTGCGCAGCTGTGAGGGTTCTACGCTGTCACCATGCCTGATGCCGAGCAGCGCCCCGAGGTCGCCCCACTGACCGCGCCGGCCCCCACCGGGTCCGGGGCGGTCGACGAGGCGGTCGTGCTGTGGCGCGCCCTGGGCCTGCTCGGCGTGCGCGAGACCGTCCTCGCCCCGGGATCCCGCTCCGCCCCCCTGGTGTACGCCCTCGCGGATGGGCAGGTGGCCGACATGATCCGGCCCCACGTGCGGATCGACGAGCGCGCAGCCGGCTTCACCGCCCTGGGCATCTCGCGCCACGATCCCGCCCACCCCGCCGCGGTGGCCACCACCTCCGGCACCGCGACCGCCCACCTGCTGGCCGCGGTGATGGAGGCGCACCACTCCCGGGTGCCCCTGATCGTGCTCACCGCCGACCGCCCGGTCGAGCTGCGGGGCACCGGGGCGAACCAGACCACTTCTCAGGTGGGCCTGTACCGCGACTTCGTGCGCTTCGAAGCGGATCTGCCCGCGCCCACCGCCGCTAGGGCGACCCCCGTCGAACTGCGCACCATCGCCATGACCGCCGCCCGCGCCATGGCCGCGGCCACTGGCACCCATCCCGGACCGGTGCACCTGAACCTCGGGTTCCGAGACCCCCTGGTGCCCACGGCCCCCGGCCCCGGAGCTGCTGCCGGCGCCGACGACGACACGGATCCCGGCGCCACCGGTGCGGCCGACGATGCGGACTCGCCCGCACGACCGATCGTGCTCACCCGCAGGCCACGCCCCGGCGCCCCGCCGCCGCACCCCGTGGCGGTCTCCTCCCGCACGGTGGTGGTCGCCGGGGACGGCGCCGGACCCGATGCCCGCGCCTTCGCCGAGCGCCATCGGCTGCCGCTGCTGGCGGAGCCCAGCTCCGGTGCCCGCGGCGGCGACATGCTGGTGCCGGGGTATCCGGCGCTGCTGAGCGAGATCATGGCGGATCCTTCGCACGACCTGCGGCCCGAGCGGGCCGTGGTCTTCGGGCACCCCACCCTCTCCCGACCCGTGCTGGGGGCCCTGCTGGGCGCCGGGGACGTCGAGGTGATCGTCGTGGATCCCACCTCGAGCTGGCCCGACGCGGCAGGCCGCGCCGCTCTCACGGTACCCGCGGCCACCGGTGATGATCGCGCGGACAGCGAGGAGCTCGCCGCTCGCCGCACCCGCGTCCAGGCCTGGCGCGGCTCGGCCGCATCCGCCGCCCGCCCCCTGGGCTGGCAGGTGGGGGCGGCGCTGGCCGTGTGGAACGCGAGCGAGGAGCACGACGTGCTGGTGCTGGGCTCCTCCAGCCTGGTCCGGGACCTCGAGCAGCACGCCGGCGGCACGGACGCCCGGGTGATCGCCAACAGGGGACTGGCCGGCATCGACGGCACCACCGCCATGGCCACCGGCCTGGCCCTGGCCCGCCGGGACCACCCCGGGCGGGTGCGGCTGCTGGTGGGTGACCTCACGGCGCTGCACGACCTCACGGGCCTGATCATCGGCCCGGAGGAGCAGCGCCCGGATCTCGATGTGGTGGTGGTCGACGACGACGGCGGTCGCATCTTCGGGGGGCTCGAGCACGCCGCCGCCCCGCCCGCGCTGCTGCGGCGCTTCTTCACCACCCCGCACGGCGTGGACATCGCCGGTGCCGCCGCCTCCCTCGGTGCCCGCACCGAGTCCGTGTGCACCGATGAGCTGGCCGGCGCGCTCGCGACCCCCAGCCGGGGGATCCGGGTCATCGTGGTCCAGGAGTTCTCCCGTCGGCGGTCATCGATCTCGAGAGACGGGATGGTCGAATGAGCCCCGCGCAGGATGATCCCGGGCAGTCCCCGAACCCCTGGGATCCCTTCGCCTCCCGGACCGGGGAGGACGCCCAGGGGCCATCCGCGCTCCGACCGCCGCAGCCGGACCCGACGCCGCCTGCCGGGCCGAGCGGCACCGCGGCCAAGGCACCGCGGGTCAGCCGGGAGGCCGCCCCGCACGCCCACCCGCACACCCCGCGGCGCGGCCCCGGCTGGGGCGGGGTGAGTGCCCTGGTCCTGGCCGGGATGCTCCTGTCCAGCGGTGCCACCCTGGGCGGAGTCGTGGCCTACGACCGGATCATCGCGCCGCTCACCTCGGCACAGGCACCGAGCGAGCCGGCCTCCCCCTCGCCCACCGGCCCGGACGTGGAGCCCGTCTCGACCGGTGGGGCGACGGTGGCGGACTGGAGCGAGGTGGCCGAGCAGGTGGCCCCGAGCACGGTCGCCATCCAGGTGCGCACCGCTACCGGCACCAGCCAGGGCACCGGCGTGGTGCTCTCCGAGGACGGCTCCGTTCTCACCAACGATCACGTGGTGGCCGGAGGGGACCAGGTGCAGGTCACCCTGGCCGACGGCCTCACGTACACCGCGGCAGTAGTGGGCGCTGATCCCAGCACGGACCTGGCCGTGATCCGCCTGGACGCACCGCCCCCGGACCTCCACCCCGCCACCTTCGGCGACTCCGAGCTGGTCGAGGTGGGGGATCCGGTGATGGCCGTCGGCACACCGCTGGGGCTGGAGAACACCGTCACCACGGGCATCGTCTCGGCAGTGGACAGGCCCGTGACCACCGAGGGAGAGGAGGAGGACGGCTCCGACGCCGCCTTCACCTCCGCCATCCAGACCGATGCCGCCATCAACCCCGGCAACTCCGGGGGGCCGCTGGTGGACGCCCGCGGTCACGTGGTGGGCGTCAACACGGCCATCGCCGCCATCCCCGGCACGGATCGTGCCGTGGGGAGCATAGGACTGGGCTTCGCGATCCCCTCGAACACCGCGCGGCTGATCGCGGACCAGCTGGGGGAGGACGGCACGGTGCGGCACGCCTACGTGGGCGTCACCACCCAGGACGGCGCCCGCAGCGTGGGCGACGTGACCCACCGCGGTGCCGAGGTGGTCGGCGTGGAGCCGGACAGCCCGGCGGTGGAGGCCGGCATACAGGAGGGGGACCTGATCACGGCGTTCGACGACGTCACCGTCGGCGGGGCTGCGGCGCTGACGGCCGTGGTGCGCGGCCAGGGGGTGGGATCCGAGCACACGCTCACCGTGGTCAGGGGCGAGAAGGAGCGGGCGATCCGGATCACCCTGGGGGAGAGGCCCTAGCGCCTGACGGGACCGTTCCGCGTCCCGGCCGTCCCGCCGCGCAGTGCCCGCAGCATGGGCCGGTTCTTCGCGAGCACCTCGGCGTGCTCGGAGACCGGATCGGAGGCCGCCACCAGGCCGCCCCCGGCCTGCAGGGCGACGGTGCGGTCGTCCACCAGGTGCGCCATCCGCAGCGCGATCGCCCACTGCCCGTCGCCCCGGGCGTTCATCCAGCCCACGGGGGAGGCGTAGCCGCCGCGGTCGCGCGGCTCCAGGCGGGCGATGATCTCGTCGGCCGCCTCCCGCGGGGTCCCCGAGACCGCGGCCGAGGGATGCAGCCGTGCGGCCACGTCCAGGCTGGTCACCCCACGTAGCAGGCTCGCCGAGACATCCGAGGCCAGGTGCTCCAGCCCCGGCAGCCGCAGCACGAACGGCTCCGGGGACACCGTGACGTCGAAGGCCACGTCCACCAGGCGATCCACCACCGAGTCCACCGCGAAGGCGTGCTCGGAGCGCTCCTTGGCGTCCCCGCGGAAGGTGCGGCGGTCCTGTTCGGACAGCTCTGCGCCCTCGGCCACCGGACGGGTGCCGGCCAGCACCCGGGAGAACACACGGCCGTCCTCGGTCTGGGCGAGCATCTCGGGGCTTGCCCCCACCACGTCCTCGAGGTGGTACACCCAGGTGCTCGGGTACTCGCGAGCCAGGCGCGCCACCAGCGCGGCCCGACTGACGGGCGCGCCGGAGCGCACCGTGGTCAGCTCGGAGAGCACCACCTTCTGCGCCTCGCCGTCCGTGATCGCACCGACCGCCTCCCGCACCAGGGCCTGGTACTGCTCTGGGGTGTGGGAGGGGTCGATGTCCAGCTCGCCGGGGTCGGGTGTGCGCGGGGTGGAGGGGAACAGGTCGCGCCAGGAGGCGGGCACCTCGGGCTCGACACCCGTTCTTACCACGGTGAGGAAGGCCTCGCCCTCCTCCACCCCCAGCGCCGCCCGCGGGACCATCAGCGTGGAGGGCCGTGCGGAGCCGTCGGCGTAGGAGAAGCTGCCCAGGGCGATCAGGCCGCTGGCCCGGGTGCGCACCTCGTCGTCGATGCGGCAGCGCTGGGCCAGGTGCTGGAAGGCAGCGCTGGCGGCGGCGAAGCGGTGCGGCCCGGCCGTCTGCACCGACCAGGCCGTCCCCACGGCGACCAGGCCCTGGCCGTGACGCAGCCAGGCGGCGCTGAGGTGCTCGGGCACATGCCCCAGCAGGTCGACCGGTTCATCGATCCGCAGGGTGCGCACCACCAGCTCCGACGTCTCGTCGGCGAGGGCGGGGGACGTGGGGAGGGAAGGCATCGGGACTCATTATGCGACAGGTCCTCCGCGTGCGGATGGTCACCGGCGGCACCCCGATGCCACCTGCGCCGGTGAGGGGGTCTCAGGTGCGACGATGGTCCGGGCGCCCCCCGCGGTGCCCGTCGGCCCTCCTGGGCCGCCCGATGGACGGATGGACGGAGCAGTGCGTGAGAAGCAGCGGCGAGAGCATCGCGAGCCCCCTGGTGCGGGGAGTGCTCGCGGCCGTCGGGTCCCTGGGCACCGCGATCGCGGTGACCGTGATCCCCGCGCTCGCCGCCCAGGTGGCCGGCACCCGCTCGGCCGCCACCGCCCTGGACGCGATCATCATCGGCCTCAACGTGCTGGTGCTCGGGCACGGCGGCGGCATCACCCTGTCCACCGGGGTGATCGACGGCACCGTCACGCTCACCCCCCTCGGGCTGATGGCGCTGTTCGTTGTGGTGTCCGCTCTGGGCATGCGCCGCGTGGGCCATGTGCTGGGGCTGGTCGAGCACGATGCAGGGCTGCGGCCGCGCGCGCTGGGGGACGCCGGCGCGGCACTGGGCGCCTACACCGTCGTCTACGCGATCGGGGTGGCGGCGCTGGCCGCCCTGGGGCGCAGCGTCGATGCGGCCCCCATGATCGTCCCGGCGTTCCTCTCCGGCGCGCTGGTGGCAGTGGTGGGAGGCCTGCTCGGCGTGCTCTGGTCCCTGTCACGGCGCCCCACGGACAGCTCCCCGGGAGTGCGGGTGCTGGGTCTGCTGCCCGCCCCCTTCGACGCTGTTGCCCGCGCGGTGCTGCTGGCCCTGGCCGGCCTGGTCGCGGTGGGGGCCCTTGCCGTCACCGGCCAGCTGCTGTGGGGCATCAAGGGCGCCGCTGCCCTGTTCGAACAGCTGGGCCCCGGGATCGTGGGCGGGATCGTGCTGACCCTGCTGCAGCTGGCCCTGCTTCCCCTGCTGATGGTGTGGGCACTGGTGATCCTGCTGGGCGGCACCGTGACCATGGGCACCGGCACCGCCTATTCCCTGCAGGGGGTGGAGACCGGGCTGATGCCGGCCCTGCCGATCCTGGCGGCCCTGCCGGAACCGGGCCCCGCACCCGAATGGGCGATCGCGCTGATGCTGCTGCCCCTGGCCCCCGTCGTGCTGGGCGCGGTGCGCCTGGTGCGGGACGTCGAGCACCTGGACCTCCGGGACCGGGTGACCGCGTGGGTGGCCTACCCGCTGGTGCTGATGGTGGTGATCCTGCTGCTGGCCGGGCTGTCCACCGGTGGCATCGGGGACGGACGCCTGGTGCACCTGGGCCCGCAGATGGGCACCCTGTTGATGCCGCTGCTGCTGCTGACGGTGGGCAGCACGGGCGCGGTGCTGGCGTTCATGGCCACCGCACTGATCCCCTGGACGCAGAAAGCGGTGGCATCGCTGCGCAGCCGCGTGGAGTCCGCCGAGGAGAAGGAGCGCGCCGAGCGCACCGGGGCAGGTGATCCCGCACCCGCGCAGGAGGACGGGGAGGTCCACGAGGACGCCCCGGACACCGTGGAGCGTGAGGAGCCTGCGCAGGCTCAGGACCCCGTGGAGGTGCCTGCGGAGGAGCTCAACCCCCCAGCAGACCGGTGATCCAGTCCGTCATCGACTCCTGCGCCTCCTGGGCGCACTGCGACTTCGCACGCTCGGTGATCGCCGTGCGCACGCACTCCTCGCGCTGCACCGTCGGGCCGTAGAACACCAGGGAGGTCACGGTGCCCAGCACGATCAGCAGGGTGGCGGGAACGCCCACCACCGCGGAGAAGATCGCCATCCCCCGGCGCCCCTCCCGGAAGGCAGTCACGATCAGGGGGATCAGCAGCACCAGCGCGATGAGGCCCGCCAGCCCGCTCAGCAGCGAATAGGGCAGCGGAGCCAGCATCAGCAGCCACGCGGCCAGCAGGGCGAAGCTGAGCGCCCCGAGCAGCCGACGCTGCCTGGTGCCGGTGGTGGACTCGTCCCGTGCGCCGCCCTGCGGTATCTTCTCATCGCTGCTCATCGTGAACCATTGTGCCCCGTCCGCCTGGACCCCGTGTCACCGCGTGCAGGCCGCTCGCAGATGGTGGCGGGCTCGCCCCGCGGCCGGGGGCCCCCCC
>NZ_JALXKT010000063.1:0-17969 GCF_025144775.1 Brachybacterium sp. p3-SID957
CTGCGGCAGGCCGGAGGTGCCGCGCACGTGCGCCTGGGCCCGGTGGCCGGCCGGCCCCCCCCCCCCCCCGGCGCAGCCCGCCGGGGGGGCCGCGGGGACCCCCCCGGCGCCCCCCCCTCCTCGGTGCGGTCCTGGCTCAGGCCTTGGACTCGTCCTCGGACTTGTCCGCGAGATCGGCGTCGACGATCTCCTCGGAGCCCTCGGCCGGATCCTGCGCGGCGGACTCGTCGATGACGGTCTCCTCAGCGGCGGTGTCCTCGGCCCTGGCGGCGTTCTTGGCGGCGCCCTCGGCCTCCTTCACCACGGCCTGCTTGGGCGAGTATGCCTCCTGGACCAGCTCGATCACGGCCATGGGAGCGTTGTCGCCCTTGCGCGGCGCGATCTTGGTGATGCGGGTGTAGCCACCGGGACGCTCGGCGAAGGTCGGGGCGATCTCCTCGAACAGGGTGTACACCACGCCCTTGTCGCGGATGGTGCGCATCACGCGGCGGCGAGCGGGAAGGTCGCCCTTCTTGGCGAAGGTCACCAGGCGCTCGGCCACCGGGCGCAGCCGCTTGGCACGCGACTCGGTGGTGGTGATGGCCTTGTGGCGGAACAGCTCGGTGGCGAGGTTGGCGAGGATCATCCGCTCGTGCGCGGGCGAACCTCCGAGGCGCGCTCCCTTGGTGGGTGCAGGCATGGTCGTTCTCCTAGAAAAAGATGAGGGTCAGTACTGGTCGCCGAAGTCGTCGGAGTAGGAGTCCAGAGCCGACGGGTCGAACCCGGCCGGGGAGTCCTTCAGCGACAGGCCGAGCTCGGCCAGCTTCGCCTTGACCTCGTCGATGGACTTCTGCCCGAAGTTGCGGATGTCGAGCAGGTCGGCCTCGGAGCGAGCGGTCAGCTCGCCGACCGTGTGCACGCCCTCGCGCATGAGGCAGTTGTAAGACCGCACCGTCAGGTTGAGGTCGTTGATCGGCAGCGCGAGGTCGGCAGCGATCGCCTGATCAGTGGGCGAGGGGCCGATCTCGATGCCCTCCGCCTCCTGGTTCAGCTCGTGGGCCAGACCGAACAGCTCCACCAGGGTCTTGCCGGCCGAAGCCACGGCATCGCGCGGGGAGATGGCGGGCTTGGTCTCGACGTCGACGATCAGACGGTCGAAGTCGGTGCGCTGCTCGACACGGGTGGCCTCGACCTTGTAGGTCACCTTGAGCACCGGCGAGTAGATCGAGTCGATCGGCACGCGGCCGATCTCGCCGTCCGCCGACTTGTTCTGCGAGGCGGAGACGTAGCCGCGACCGCGCTCGACGATCAGCTCGATCTCCAGGCGGCCCTTGTCGTTCAGGGTCGCGATGTGCAGCTCGGGGTTGTGGATCTCCACGCCGGCGGGCGGGGTGATGTCGGCGGCGGTCACGCTGCCCTCACCCTCCTTGCGCAGGTACATCACCACGGGCTCGTCGTTCTCCGAGGAGACCACGAGGTTCTTGATGTTAAGGATGATCTCGGTGACGTCCTCCTTGACCCCGGGGACGGTGCTGAACTCGTGCAGCACGCCGTCGATGCGGATCGAGGTGACCGCAGCACCGGGGATGGAGGACAGCAAGGTGCGACGCAGGGAGTTACCCAGCGTGTACCCGAAGCCGGGCTCGAGCGGCTCGATCACGAACCGGGAGCGATTGTCCGACACGACCTCTTCGGTCAGCGTGGGGCGCTGTGCAATGAGCACTGTGAGTCCTTTCGGCGAGCGTCCGCCATATGACGCTCAGAAGGGGGCGAGGGGCGAGGTGAGTGGTCCAGGTGCGGCGACGGGCGGTCTCGCCGCCGGCGCCAGGGGGGTGACGCTCCGTCGGGCGGGGGCAGGACGGCCCGCCGCGAGAAGGAGCCTCAGACGCGGCGGCGCTTCGGCGGGCGGGTGCCGTTGTGCGGCTGCGGGGTGACGTCCTGGATGGACCCGACCTCGAGACCGGTCGCGGTGAGCGAGCGGATCGCGGTCTCACGGCCGGAGCCGGGGCCCTTCACGAACACGTCGACCTTCTTCAGGCCGTGCTCCTGCGCCCGGCGCGCAGCGGCCTCGGCGGCCATCTGCGCGGCGTACGGGGTGGACTTGCGCGAGCCCTTGAAGCCGACCTGGCCGGCGGAGGCCCACGAGATCACGGCACCGGTGGGGTCGGTGATCGAGACGATCGTGTTGTTGAAGGTGCTCTTGATGTGAGCCTGGCCGTTGACGACGTTCTTCTTGTCCTTGCGACGCGGCTTGCGCGACGCGGTCTGGCGGGTCTTGGTTGCCATGAGGCGGAACTCCTCAGTTCAGGTGATCGGTGCGCCGGATCCCTCGGCGGCGCGAAGTGACTGCAGGTGTCGGTGGGGGCGGGACACGCTGTGCCCAGGGCAGGTGCCCTGGATCAGCGGGCCTTCTTCTTGCCGGCGACGGTGCGCTTGGGGCCCTTGCGAGTACGGGCGTTGGTCTTGGTGCGCTGACCGCGCACCGGCAGGCCGCGGCGGTGGCGCAGGCCCTCGTAGCTGCCGATCTCGACCTTGCGGCGGATGTCGGCGGCCACCTCGCGGCGCAGATCGCCCTCGATCCGGTAGTTCGCCTCGATGTGGTCGCGGAGCTTGACGAGCTCGTCGTCGCTCAGCTCCCGCACTCGCTTGTCGCCGGAGACGCCGGTCGCGGCCAGGGTCTCCTGGGCGCGGGTGCGGCCCACGCCGAAGATGTACGTCAGGGCGACCTCGAGGCGCTTCTCGCGCGGGAGGTCGACTCCAACCAGACGTGCCATGTGCAGTTCTCTCCTACTGTTCCGGAGGCCTGATCCGACACCTCGCAGGGGTTCTGCCCCCGGCGCCGCAGCCTCCGTCTGCGGGTGGCCGGCCGTGGCCGGTGGTGTCGACTCTTCTGTTGTGTGTGCCCGGTGTCCCGGGCGTGCCGCTCAGGGCTGCCGCATCGCGGCTGTCACGGCAGGGGCCGGGGCGAACGGATCGCCCCGCTCAGCCCTGGCGCTGCTTGTGACGGGGGTTCGAGCAGATGACCATGACGCGCGAATGGCGACGGATCACTTTGCAGTTGTCACAGATCGGCTTGACGCTCGGCTTGACCTTCATAGCTTCCTTCTCCCGGGACGATTCACTTGTAGCGGTAGACGATGCGGCCCCGGTCGAGGTCGTAGGGGCTCAGCTCGACGACCACACGGTCCTCGGGAAGGATGCGGATGTAGTGCTGGCGCATCTTCCCGGAGATGTGCGCGAGCACCTTGTGCCCGTTGTCGAGCTCGACGCGGAAGCGCGCGTTCGCGAGCGCTTCCGTGACCGTGCCCTCGACCTCGATCACGCCGTCCTTCTTGGCCATGCCTCCCCAATCTCTCGCACCGCTGTCACGGTGACCGAGTTCCGCATTCCTGGAACGCACACCTCGGACCCGCGCGGCGAGTACGGTGGTCTGCGATGGTGAGCCCGTCTGCGGCACACGAGCGCGGGTGCCCGCGACCGGGGTCTCCAGGGCGCTGCACATCGTCTGCAGCCGCGCTTCGCGTGCGCTCATCACGGAGCACACCCGATCGACCAGCCTACACGGTGCCTGCGGGATGAGCGAGGGGTGCCGAGGATGACCCCGGTCACGCGAGCAGGGGATCCGGTGCGGTGGTGATGCCGCGAGCGGCGAGCTCCTCGCGCCCGCCGTCGGCAGCGGTCAGCACCAGGATGCCGTGCTCGGTGACCGCGACGGAGTGCTCCCAGTGGGCGGCGCGGCCTCCCCCGGTGGCGCGCACGGTCCAGTCGTCGTCCTCGAGCTGCCAGTCGCCGGGGCCCTGGATCAGCATCGGCTCGATGGCCAGGCACATGCCCGGGCGCACCTTCGGTCCGCGGGAGCGGGTGCGGTAGTTCATCACCTCCGGCGGCTGGTGCATCGCGGAGCCGATGCCGTGGCCGCCGAAGTCCTCGAGGTGGGAGAGGGCATCCCCCGCCACCGCATTCACGAAGTCCTCGATCGCGGCGCCGATGTCCCCCACCCGATCGGCGGTGGCCAGAGCCGCGATGCCGACCCACAGGGCTTCGCGGGTGATCCGCACCAGGTCCTCGTCGGCCTGTCGGCGCGGGGCGCCCACGATGTGGGTGCGGGCCGCATCGGAGTGCCAGCCCTCGATGATCAGACCGGCGTCTATGGAGACCACGTCGCCCTGCTCGAGCACCTGGTCGCCGGGGATGCCGTGCACCACCACGTCGTTGAGGCTGATGCACAGCGAGGCCGGGAAGCCGTGGTAGCCCAGGAAGTTGGGCGTGGCGCCGTGCTCGCGGATCATCGTCTCGGCGCGGGCGTCCAGCTCACCGGTGGTGATCCCGGGGCGGATCGCCTCCTGCAGCATGTCGTGCACCTGCGACAGCAGCATCCCGCTGCGCCGCATCACGGCGATCTGCTCGGGTGTCTTCAGCTCCACCCGCTCCCGGCGCAGCATGCTCATCGGGAGGCGGGCGCTCCCAGGACGTCCAGCAGGGAGGCGGTGACCTCGTCGATCGAGGCCATGCCGTCCACGCGACGCACCAGGCCACGCTGCTCGTACACGTCGATCAGCGGGGCGGTCTGCTCGGCGTAGACCTCGAGGCGACGGCGGATGGTCTCCTCGGTGTCGTCGCTGCGGCCCTGCTCGGCCCCACGCGCCACCAGGCGCTCGACCACCGCGTCGTTGTCCACCTCGAGCAGCAGCACCGCGTCGAGTGAGGCACCGAGATCGGTGAGCACGGCATCGAGGGCATCGACCTGGGACAGGGTGCGGGGGTAGCCGTCCAGCAGGAACCCGCCGGTGGCGTCGTCCTCGGCCAGTCGCGAGCGCACCATGTCGTTGGTGACCGAGTCCGGCACGTACTCGCCCTTGTCCATGTAGGACTTCGCCAGCACGCCCAGCGCCGTCTGCCCGGAGACGTTGGCGCGGAAGATGTCGCCGGTGGAGATCGCGGGGATGTCGAGCGCCTCGGCGATGCGGGCGGCCTGGGTGCCCTTGCCCGCGCCGGGCGGGCCGACGATCAGCAGCCGGCGCGCAGCCGGGGCGTCGACGTGGGAGGACTGTGCGGGGGTGGTCACCGGAGGATCCCTTCATAGTGGTGCTGCTGGAGCTTCGCGTCGATCTGCTTCACGGTGTCCAGACCCACGCCGATCATGATCAGCACGGACACGCCGCCCAGCGGGAAGTCCTGCGAGGTGCCCAGGTAGACCATGGCGATCAGCGGCATCAGCGAGATCAGGGCGAGGTAGATGGCACCGGGGGTCTGGATCCGGTTGATCACGTAGGTGAGGAAGCGCTCGGTGGGCTTGCCGGCGCGCACGTTGGGGATGAAGCCGCCGTACTTCTTCATGTTGTCGGCGATCTCCTCCGCGTTGAAGGTGATCGACACGTAGAAGAACGCGAAGAAGATGATCAGCGAGACGTACACCAGGGCGTAGACCCACGAGAAGGAGAAGCCCATCACCAGGTGCTCGTTGATCCACTGCACCCAGGCGGCGTTCGGGTCGCCGAAGGACGTGGCCATCTGCGGCAGGGCCAGGATGGAGGAGGCGAAGATGACGGGGATGACGCCGGCCTGATTGACCTTGATCGGGATGTAGGTCGAGGTGCCGCCGTACATGCGGCGGCCCACCATCCGCTTGGCGTACTGCACGGGGATGCGGCGCTGGGACTGCTCCACGAAGACGATGGCGATCATGACCACCAGCGCGACCAGGATGACCAGGGTGAAGGTCATCCAGCCCTGGGTCTGGAAGATGGTGCCCATCGCGGCGGGGAACGAGGCCGCGATCGAGGTGAAGATCAACAGCGACATGCCGTTGCCGATGCCGCGCTCGGTGATCATCTCGCCCATCCACATGATCAGCACGGTGCCCACCGTCATGGTCAGCACCATCAGCAGCAGGGTGGGGACGGACTGGTCCGGCACCAGCTCCAGGGCGCAACCCACGAAGAAGTTCCCGGAGCGCACCAGGGTGATGATGGTCGTGGCCTGCAGCACGGCCAGGCCGATCGTGAGGTAGCGCGTGTACTGGGTGAGCTTGGCGGTGCCTGCCTGGCCCTCCTTGTGCAGGGCCTCGAAGCGCGGGATCACCACGCGCAGCAGCTGCACGATGATGGAGGCGGTGATGTACGGCATCACCCCCAGCGAGAAGATCGACAGCTGCATCAGCGCGCCGCCGGAGAACATGTTGACCATGCCCATCACGCCGGCGCCCTGACCCGTCATCGCCTGGTCGGCGCAGATCATCACGTTGGTGTACTCGAACCCCGGCGTGGGGACGAACACCCCGAGCCGGTAGATCGCGATCAGGCCGAGGGTGAAGAAGATCTTCGCCCTCAGCTCGGGGGTGCGCAGTGCGCGCACGAACGAGTTCACCAGATTCCTCCTGGAGGTCCGGGGACGCGGACCATCGGTCACGCCCGTCCTCTGCCTTGCGTGCGCCGGCGGCGCCCGGTGGCGTGCGGACCGGCCCCGACGAAACAGGGACGGGGCACCGCGGCACAGGCTATTCTGCGCCACGGTGCCCCGTCAAAAGAGACTCACGCGGTGGTGACGGACCCACCCGCCGCGGTGATCTTCTGCTCCGCCGAGGCGGAGAACTTCTGTGCGGTGACGTCGAGCTTGACGCTCACATCACCGGTGCCCAGCACCTTGACGGGCTGGTTCTTGCGCACAGCGCCCTTGGCGACAAGGTCCTCGACCGTGACAACGCCGCCCTCGGGGAACAGCTCCTGCAGGGTCGCCAGGTTCACGACCTGGTACTCGACGCGGAAGGGGTTGGTGAAGCCGCGCAGCTTCGGCAGGCGCATGTGCAGCGGCATCTGGCCGCCCTCGAAGCGAGCTGGCACCTGGTAGCGGGCCTTGGTGCCCTTGGTGCCACGACCTGCGGTCTTGCCCTTGGATGCCTCACCACGACCCACGCGGGTGCGCGCGGTCTTGGCACCGGGCGCCGGGCGCAGGTCGTGCAGCTTGAGCAGGCTCTGCTCGGTGCTGTCGGCCTTGTTGTTCTCAGTCATTGTCAGTCCACCTCTTCGACCGTCACCAGGTGAGTGACGGCGCGGATCATGCCGCGGATCTCGGGGCGGTCCTCCTTCACCACGGTGTCACCGATGCGCTTGAGGCCGAGGCCGCGCAGGGTGGACCGCTGGGACTTGGTACCGCCGATGTCGGAACGGACCTGGGTCACCTTCAGCTGCATCACGCACCCACCTTCTCGGCGCGGGCCGCGGCGCGACCCTCTGCCTGAGCGCGCAGCAGGGCGGCCGGGGCGACCTCCTCGACGGACAGGCCGCGACGAGCGGCCACCGCCTCGGGCTCCTCGAGCTGCTTCAGGGCATCGACGGTGGCCCGCACGATGTTGATGGCGTTGGTCGAGCCGAGCGACTTGGACAGCACGTCCTGGACGCCCGCGCACTCGAGGACGGCGCGGACGGGGCCGCCCGCGATCACGCCGGTACCGGGAGCGGCGGGGCGCAGCAGGACGATGCCCGCGGCGTCCTCACCCTGGACCGGGTGCACGACGGTGCCCTGGATGCGGGGAACGCGGAAGAAGTTCTTCTTCGCCTCCTCGACACCCTTGGAGATCGCCGCCGGCACCTCCTTGGCCTTGCCGTAGCCGACACCGACGGTGCCGTCGCCGTCACCCACGACCACCAGGGCCGTGAAGGAGAAGCGCCGGCCGCCCTTGACGACCTTGGAGACGCGGTTGATGCTCACCACGCGCTCGAGGAACGCCGACTTCTCGGCGTCCTGGCCGCGACCGCGGCCCTCACCGCGGCGACCGCCGCGATCGTCGCGGCGTCCGCCGCGCTGGTTGCGGTCCTCGGAGCCGGACTCCGGTCCGGTCCCGGTGTTCCCGCCCCGTCGGCCGGAGGCCGCGGGACCGTTGCTTCGCTGCTGTGCAGCCATGTTCAGATCCTCTTCTCGTCCTGTGTCCGGGGGGCGATCACAGCGCCAGGCCGGCCTCGCGGGCACCGTCGGCGACGGCGGCCACACGGCCGTGGTACTTGTTCCCGCCGCGGTCGAACACGACGGACTCGATGCCCGCTGCCTTCGCCCGCTCGGCGATCAGGGCGCCGACGGTGCGGGCCTTGTCCGACTTGGTGGCGGTGGTGCCGCGCAGATCGGCCTCCATGGTGGAGGCCGACGCCAGGGTGCGGCCCAGGGAGTCGTCGACCACCTGGACGAACACGTGGCGCTGCGAGCGGGTGACGACCAGGCGGGGACGCTCGGCCGTGCCCACGACGCGGCGACGCACGCGCAGGTGGCGGCGACCGCGGTAGCGCAGCTTGCTGCCACGCGCGCCCTTGGTGTGCTTGAGTGCGTAACCCATGATCACTTACCAGCCTTTCCGGCCTTGCGCAGCACGACCTCGTCCGCGTAGCGCACGCCCTTGCCCTTGTAGGGCTCGGGCTTGCGAATCTTGCGGATGTTCGCGGCGACCTCGCCCACCTGCTGCTTGCTGATGCCGCTGACCGAGAACTTGGTCGGCGACTCGACGGCGAAGGTGATGCCCTCGGGGGCCTTCACCACCACGGGGTGGGAGAAGCCGAGCGCGAACTCCAGGTCCGTGCCCTTCGCGGTCACGCGGTAACCGGTGCCCACGATCTCCAGCTTCTTGGTGAAGCCCTCGGTCACGCCGAGGACCATGTTGTTGATCAGAGTGCGGGTCAGGCCGTGCAGGGCCTTGTTCTCGCGCTCGTCGTCGGGGCGGCTCACCACGATGCTGCCGTCCTCGCCGCGCTCAGCGGTGATGGGGGCAGGGATCTCGTGCTGCAGCTCGCCCTTGGGGCCGGTCACGGTGACCAGGTTCCCCTCGATGCTCACGTTCTTGACAGAGGCCGGCACTGCGACCGGCAGGCGTCCGATGCGGGACATTGTGGTTCTCCTCCCCCGCTCACCAGATGTAGGCGAGGACTTCCCCACCCACACCCTTCTTGGCAGCCTGCTTGTCGGTCAGCAGACCGGAGGACGTGGACAGGATCGCCACGCCCAGGCCTCCCAGGACCTTGGGCAGGTTGGTGGACTTCGCGTACACGCGCAGACCCGGCTTCGAGATACGACGCACACCGGAGATGGCGCGCTCACGGCTGTCGGAGTACTTGAGCACGAGGATCAGGTTCTTGCCCACCTCGGCGTCTTCCTCACGCCAGTCGACGATGTATCCCTCGGACTTCAGGATGTCGGCGATACGGCTCTTCAACTTCGAATACGGCATGGACACGGTCTCGTGGTACGCCCCGGAGGCGTTACGGATCCGCGTCAGCATGTCCGCGATCGGGTCGGTCATGGTCATGTCGTCTGCTTCTTCCTCACCTGGTTTCCTCCGGCAGTGCCGAAGGACCTATGGCGATAGTGCTTACCAGCTGCTCTTCGTGACACCGGGCAGCTCGCCGCGGTGGGCCATCTCCCGAAGGCACACACGGCACAGCCCGAACTTGCGGTACACGGAGTGCGGACGCCCGCAGCGCTGGCACCGGGTGTAGGCGCGCACCGCGAACTTCGGCTTGCGCTCCGACTTCTTGATCAGGGCGGTCTTGGCCATATCAGTTCTCCTTGAAGGGGAAGCCGAGCAGCTTGAGCAGCGCGCGTCCCTCGTCGTCGGTCTTCGCGGTGGTGACGACCGTGATGTCCATGCCGCGGACGCGGTCGATCTTGTCCTGGTCGATCTCGTGGAACATGACCTGCTCGGTGAGACCGAAGGTGTAGTTGCCGTTGCCGTCGAAGTGCTTCGGGGACAGACCGCGGAAGTCACGGATACGGGGCAGGGCAGTGGACAGCAGGCGGTCCAGGAACTCCCACATGCGATCGCCGCGCAGGGTGACGTGCGCGCCGATCGGCATGCCCTCACGCAGCTTGAACTGCGCGATGGACTTGCGAGCCTTGGTGACCTGCGGCTTCTGGCCGGTGATGGCGGCCAGGTCCTTGATGGCGCCGTCGATGACCTTGGAGTCGCGAGCGGCGTCGCCGACGCCCATGTTCACGACGATCTTGGTCAGGCCCGGCACCAGCATCACGTTCTGGTAGCCGAACTGCTCGGTGAGCTGGCCCTTGATGGTCTCGCGGTACTGGGTCTTCAGGCGCGGGGTGGGCGCCTGGGTGGAAGTCTCGGTCATCAGATGTCCTTCCCGGAGCGCTTGGAGTACCGCACGCGGGTCTGCTTGGTGCGGCCGTTCTCCAGCTCGATGGTCTCGACGCGGAAGCCGACCTTGGTGGGCTTGTTGTCCTCCGGGTCGACCAGCGCCACGTTGGAGACGTGGATGGGGGCCTCGCGCTGCTCGATACCGCCCGCACCGCCGGCCTGCGTGGGACGCAGGTGGTGGGTGCGACGGTTGACGCCCTCGACCAGCACGCGCTGGCTCTCGGGGAACACCTGCAGGACGCGGCCCTGCTTGCCCTTGTCGCCGGCCTTGAGACCACGCTCGGCGGCCTTGTCGGCATCGCTGGTGCGACCGGTGATGACCTGGACCAGGTCACCCTTCTTGATCTTCATCTTTGCCATGTCACAGCACCTCCGGCGCCAGCGAGATGATCTTCATGAACCGCTTGTCGCGCAGCTCGCGACCGACGGGCCCGAAGATGCGGGTACCGCGGGGCTCGCCGTCGGTCTTGAGGATCACCGCGGCGTTCTCGTCGAAACGGATGTAGGAGCCGTCGCTGCGGCGACGCTCCTTGGTGGTACGCACGACGACCGCCTTGACGACGTCGCCCTTCTTCACATTGCCACCGGGGATGGCGTCCTTGACGGTGGCCACGATGGTGTCGCCGATGCCGGCGTAACGGCGACCGGAGCCACCGAGAACGCGGATGCAGAGGATCTCCTTGGCACCCGTGTTGTCGGCGACCTTGAGTCGCGACTCCTGCTGAATCACTCCGTACTCCTGTCGTCTCGCCGGTTCTCGCTCCCCCGCACTGCGGAAGCGCCGAGCCTGGCGGAACGGATGGTGGACCGCTGCCCGCCGAGCCCCGAGAGGGGGTTCGTCGGCGCGGAGGGCGGGCATCAAAAAACCCTCCGTCGGACTCGGGCACATGCTCCGCGGGCCTCCGGATGAATCCGGCCGATCCGCGGGACGGTGCGAGGTCTCCGTCGGGGGATGGACGCTGCCGTCCGCAGCCTCCTCGCTCCAGCCCGGACTCACCCGGACGGCAGCGCGGAAGCGCAACCCGACAAGCATACGGGGTCCGCCCCTCCCCGCGGAAGACCGGAGCCCGGCCGATCCCCTGTGTCCTTGCGCACGCAGCCGCCGGTCCGCGCCCGACGCGTACGCTGACGGTGCCACATCCGCTCAGAGAAGAGGTCAGGCCTGTGATCGACATCGACATCGCCCGGCGGCTGCGTGATGCAGGGTTGGAGTGGGAGCCTGCGGACGGCGACTGGTTCGTGGTGGACAACGAGCTGCTGCGGCAGGAGCCGTTCATGCTGTCCTCGATGGTGATCGAGCGCGGCATCAGCCGTCACGGGCAGAGCGTGTTCCGCTTCAACGGCACCACCGAATGGGCGCTGGACTCCGTGGAGCAGTACGAGGCGGTGTGGATCCCGCGCGAGGGCCAGCTGCGCGACGCCCTCGGTGACGCGTTCCGGGAGCTGCGCCGCGAGACGACCGTCGACGGCGAGGTGTACGTCGTGCAGCTCGATGGGAGCAGGCAGCCCGCTGAGGTCGGCGGTTCTGATTCGCAGCGCGAGGTGCGTGCCCCCAGCGCGGAGGACGCCTACGCCGGGGCCCTCCTGGTGCTGCTGACTCACAGCTGAGGCCGGCCGGCGAGACAGCGCTGGGGCATGCGGAAGGGCCGGCCTCCCTGGGGAGACCGGCCCTTCTCAGGTCCCGGGTACGGTCACGAGGACCGTCCGATCACTTGGCCCGCTCGATGACCTCGACCAGGCGCCACCGCTTGGTGGCGCTCAGCGGCCTGGTCTCCATGATGAGGACGCGATCGCCGATGCCGGCGGTGTTCTCCTCGTCATGGGCCTTGAACTTGTTTGTCTTGGTCATGACCTTGCCGTAGAGGGCGTGCTTCACGCGCTCCTCGACCTCGACCACGATGGTCTTGTCCATCTTGTCGGAGGTGACGTAGCCGCGCAGGGTCTTGCGGTACGGACGCTCGTGGGACGATGCGTGCGCACCCTCCTTGGCGAGCTCCTCCTGCTCGACGGTGGTCTCCTCGACCTGGGAGTCGTTCTTGTTCATCTCTCAGTTCCTCGCTTCGCGGTCACTCGGCGGCGCCGGGCGCCTGACGGATGCCCAGCTCGCGCTCGCGCAGGATCGTGTAGATCCGTGCGATGTCCTTCTTGACGGACCGCAGGCGGCCGGAGCTCTCCAGCTGGCCGGTCGCGGACTGGAAGCGGAGCTTGAACAGCTCGTCCTTGGCCTTCGCCAGCTCCTCGGCCAGCTTGGCGTCGTCCAGCTTGTCGAGTGCATCGGCGGTGAGCTTGGTCGCTGCCATCAGATGTCACCACCCTCTCGGCTCAGGATGCGGCACTTCATGGGGAGCTTGTGCATCGCCAGGCGCAGGGCCTCACGTGCAACGTCCTCGGGGACACCGGCGACCTCGAACATGACGCGGCCCGGCTTGATGTTGGCGACCCACCACTCCACCGAGCCCTTGCCGGAGCCCATGCGGACCTCGGCAGGCTTCTTGGTGAGCGGTCGATCGGGGTAGATGTTGATGAACACCTTGCCGCCACGCTTCATGTAGCGGGTCATGGCGATACGTGCCGCCTCGATCTGACGGTTGGTGACGTAGGCCGGCGCGAGCGCCTGGATGCCGTAGTCGCCGAACGCCAGATCGGTGCCGCCCTTGGCCATGCCGCTGCGGGTGGGGTGGTGCTGCTTGCGATGCTTGGTCCTGCGGGGGATCAGCATGTCGCTCAGGCCTCCGTTCCGGACTGCTGTGCAGGCGCCTGCTCGCCGGCGGCCGGGGCAGAGGCCGCGGCCTGCTGCTCCCCACCTTCACGACGGGCGGCGTTGCGCTCGTTGCGACGTCCGCGCGGACGCTCGGCACGCGGGCCGCGGCCGCCGGAGCGGGGACCCTGCGAGGCGGCCTGCTGGGCCGCGAGCTCCTTGGCGGTGACGTCGCCCTTGTAGATCCACACCTTCACGCCGATGCGGCCGAAGGCGGTGCGGGCCTCGTAGAAGCCGTAGTCGATGTTCGCCCGCAGGGTGTGCAGAGGCACGCGTCCCTCGCGGTAGAACTCGCTGCGGCTCATCTCGGCGCCGCCCAGGCGGCCGGAGACGGCCACGCGGATGCCCTTGGCGCCGGCGCGCTGCGCGGACTGCATGCCCTTGCGCATCGCACGACGGAAGGACACACGGGCGGCGAGCTGCTCGGCGATGCCCTGGGCGACCAGCTGCGCATCGGCCTCGGGGTTCTTGACCTCGAGGATGTTCAGCTGGATCTGCTTGCCGGTGAGCTTCTCCAGCTCACCGCGCAGACGCTCGGCCTCCGCGCCGCGACGCCCGATGACGATGCCCGGGCGGGCGGTGTGGAGGTCGACGCGGACACGATCGCGGGTGCGCTCGATCTCGACCTTGGAGATGCCGGCACGCTCGAGCCCCTCGGACATGAGCTTGCGGATCGCGACGTCTTCCTTCACGTAGTCGCGGTACCGCTGCCCCTCCTTGGTGGAGTCGGCGAACCACCGGCTGCTGTGCTCCGTGGTGATCCCGAGTCGGAACCCGTTCGGATTGACCTTCTGGCCCACTGGGACTCCTTACTTCTTCACGGGAGCGACAACCACGGTGACGTGGCTGGTGCGCTTCTTGATCTGGAAGGCGCGACCCTGAGCACGCGGCTGGAACCGCTTCATGGTCGGACCCTCGTCGACATAGGCGGCGGAGACCACCAGGTCGCGCTCGTCGAAGCGCTCCCCGGACTGATCCGCCTTGACCCGGGCGTTGGCGATCGCGGACTCCACGAGCTTGAGGACGGGCTCGCTGGCGGCCTGCGGGGCGAACCGCAGGGTGTCCAGGGCCTCGGCCGTGCTCTTGCCACGAATCAGGTCCACAACGCGGCGAGCCTTCATGGGCGATATGCGGAGATGCCGCACCTGCGCCTTGGCTTCCATTGCTGTCCTGCTTTCTTCTGGATGTCGGGGCGTGCTGCCTGGCTGACCTGGGTCAGCGGCGGCGGCCCTTGCGGTCGTCCTTCTCGTGGCCCTTGAAAGTCCGCGTGGGAGCGAACTCGCCGAGCTTGTGGCCGACCATCGACTCGGTGATGAACACCGTGACGTGCTTGCGGCCGTCATGCACTGCGAAGGTGTGGCCGAGGAAGTCCGGCGTGATGACCGAACGACGCGACCAGGTCTTGATGACGTTCTTGGTGCCCTTCTCGTTCTGGGCGTCCACCTTCTTCTGCAGGTGGTCGTCGACGAACGGGCCCTTGGCGATACTGCGAGGCATGTCCTGTGGTTCTCCCTATCAGCGCTTCTTGCCGGTCCGACGACGGCGCACGATGAGCTTGTCGCTCTCCTTGCCCGGTCGACGGGTGCGGCCCTCGGGCTGACCCCAGGGCGACACCGGGTGGCGACCGCCGGAGGTACGGCCCTCGCCACCACCGTGCGGGTGATCGACCGGGTTCATGACGACGCCGCGCACGTGCGGGCGCTTGCCCTTCCAGCGCATGCGGCCGGCCTTGCCCCAGTTGATGTTGGACTGCTCCGCGTTGCCGACCTCACCGATGGTGGCGCGGCAGCGGGCATCCACGTTGCGGATCTCGCCGGAGGGCATGCGTAGCTGCGCGTACGGGCCCTCCTTGGCGACGACCTGCACCGACGAACCCGCGGAGCGGGCAATCTTGGCGCCGCCACCGGGACGCAGCTCGATGGCGTGCACCACGGTGCCCAGCGGGATGTTGCGCAGCGGCAGGTTGTTGCCGGGCTTGATGTCGGCGCCGGGACCGTTCTCGATCCAGTCGCCCTGACGCAGCTTCGCCGGGGCCAGGATGTAGCGCTTCTCGCCGTCGGTGTAGTGCAGCAGCGCGATGCGGGCGGTGCGGTTCGGGTCGTACTCGATGTGGGCGACCTTCGCGTTGATGCCGTCCTTGTCGGCACGACGGAAGTCGATCACACGGTAGGCCCGCTTGTGGCCGCCGCCGCGGTGACGCGAGGTGATCCGGCCGTTGCTGTTGCGGCCGCCGGTCTTGGACAGCGGACGCACCAGGGACTTCTCCGGCGTGTCGCGGGTGATTTCGACGAAGTCGGCGACGCTCGAGCCGCGACGGCCCGGCGTGGTCGGCTTGTGCTTGCGAATTGCCATGGTGGCTTTCCCTCAGACTCTCTTCGGCTCCTCGGTGACCGGTCGCTCAGGCGACCGATCCTCCGAAGATGTCGATGGCTCCGTCGGTCAGGGTGACGATGGCGCGCTTGGTGTCCTTGCGCTTGCCGGTGCCGAAGCGCGTGCGCCGCGACTTGCCCTGCCGGTTGATGGTGTTCACCGAGGCGACCTTGACGTCGAAGACGGTCTCGACGGCGATCTTGATCTCGGTCTTGTTGGCGCGGGCGTCCACCAGGAAGGTGTACTTGCCCTCGTCCATCAGCCCGTAGCTCTTCTCGGAGACCACCGGGGCCAGCAGGACGTCGCGGGGATCCTTGTTCAGCGAGGTCACTTCGAGTCCTCCTCGGCATCAGTGGAGTCCGTGGACGGCTTGGCGTTGACGAACCCGGCGGCCTCGGCGGCCTCCTCGCTCGCGAACCAGACCTCGGCCTTGGTGCGGTCGTACCACGGGGATTCCACGGTGTGGAACTTCATCGAACCCGCGTTGCCCTTGATGGTGAAGCCCTCGGGGGCGGAGCCGTCGGCCAGAGCGGCCGCGGATCCCTCACCGTAAGGGGCGTCGGCCGGTGCGTCGGCAGCCGGCTCGGGAGCGGGGGCCTCGGCGTCGATGGACGCCTCGGCGACGGCGGCGGCCGCGGCCCGCTTCTCGGCGAACGACGAGGTGGGCAGCGACAGGGTCGCCATGGCCACGAAGTCCTCCAGGGCACCGGCGGTGAACACGACGTCGTCGCTGCGCATGACGTCGTAGGTGTTCAGCTGGTCCGCGTACAGGACGTGGGCGATGGGCAGGTTGCGCGAGCTCAGCGCGCCGAGGTCGTCGTCGCGACGCACGACCACCAGCAGGTGGCGACGATCCGAGACGAGGCCCAGGGTGCTGCGCACGGCCTTGGTCGAGGGGACCTCGCCCTCCAGGAGGGCGGAGACCACGTGGACGCGGCCGTTGCGGGCGCGATCGGAGAGGGCACCGCGCAGAGCGGCGGCCTTCATCTTCTTGGGCGTGCGCTGCGAGTAGTCGCGCGGGACGGGTCCGTGGACCACGCCGCCGCCGGCGAACTGCGGCGCGCGGATCGAGCCCTGACGGGCGCGGCCGGTGCCCTTCTGCTTCCACGGCTTCTTGCCGCCACCGGCGACCTCACCGCGGGTCTTGGTCTTGTGGGTGCCCTGACGAGCGGCCGCCTGCTGGGCGACGACCACCTGGTGGATCAGGGGGACGTTGGTCTGCACGTCGAAGATCGACGCGGGCAGCTCGACGGTGCCGGTCTTCTTGCCGGCCGGGTCGAGGACGTCGACGGTCAGGTTCTCTGCCATCGGGCTCAGGCCTCCTTCGCGGGGCTCTTGGCAGCCGAGCGGACCAGCACGATGCCGCCCTTGGGGCCGGGGACGGCACCCTTGACGAGCACGAGGCCCTTCTCGGCGTCGACCGCGTGAACGGTCAGGTTCTGGACACTGGTGCGGGCGCCGCCCATGCGGCCGGCCATGCGCTGGCCCTTGAACACGCGACCAGGGGTGGAGGCGCCGCCGATCGAACCCGGCTTGCGGTGGTTGCGGTGGGCACCGTGGGAGGCGCTCACACCGGCGAAGCCGTGACGCTTCATGACGCCCGCATGGCCCTTGCCCTTGGAGGTGCCGACCACGTCGACCTTCTGGCCGGCCTCGAAGATCGAGGCGTCGATCTCCTGGCCGACGGTGAAGTCAGCGGCATCGGTGGTGCGCAGCTCCACGAGGTGGCGGCGCGGGGTCACGCCTGCCTTCTCGAAGTGGCCCCGGAGGGGCTTGGAGACCTTGCGCGGATCGATCTGCCCGTAGGCGATCTGCACGGCGTCGTACCCGTCGGTCTCGACGGACCGCACCTGGGTGACGACATTGGAGCCCGTCTGCACGACGGTCACGGGGACGAGCTTTCCGTTCTCGTCCCAGACCTGGGTCATGCCGAGCTTGGTGCCGAGCACGCCGGACACGGCGCGGGCACGCTGTCCCGTCAGTTCGTTGCTCATTTCGACCTGCCTCAGAGCTTGATCTCGATGTTGACGTCCGCCGGCAGATCGAGGCGCATCAGCGAGTCCACGGCCTTGGGCGTGGGATCGACGATGTCGATCAGCCGCTTGTGCGTGCGCATCTCGAAGTGCTCACGGGAGTCCTTGTACTTGTGCGGCGACCGGATCACGACGAACACGTTCTTCTCGGTCGGCAGCGGCACCGGGCCCACGACCGTCGCACCCGCGGAGGTCACCGTGTCGACGATCTTGCGCGCCGAGCTGTCGATCACCTCGTGGTCGTACGACTTGAGCCGGATGCGGATCTTCTGTCCCGCCATGGCGTCCTGTCTCTTTTCTTCCGTCTGGCATTGATGCGGCCTCCCCCGGTACCCGAGGACGGGCGTGTCGGCCTCCGCGGGGCGGTCAAGCCCAGCCTGCGGCCGCCGAGTTCCGGCTGCGTCTGCGTCTGTTTCCCTCGTGCGATGCGCGGTCGGTGCAGGGAGCATCGTTCGCATCCTCGGGACGGACCTCATCCGGTGATCATTCGCCGCCAGGCCCGCGAGCATCACGCTGTGGTGAAGGGTCGGGAGTCGTGCGGAGAACGGAACCGGGCATGTCGGCCCGCGCAGACAACTCGAACAGTCTGCCAGAGCGGTACGTCTCCTCACAAGGGCGGGCCGGGTGCGGCCCATCACACCGGACGTGCCCGGAGGCATCGAGCACCCATCCCGGCGCTCAGCAGAAGCGCACCGCT
>NZ_JALXKT010000064.1:0-17228 GCF_025144775.1 Brachybacterium sp. p3-SID957
TAGTGCGGCAAATCTTGTCGTGAACTCTGAAGACTCGGGGGAGCTGGACATTGTCAACAGTGCGGTTCAATGTGTTGCAACTCTTCGAGATGGCGTATTACGACACGCAGTTGCAACTGTCGTGGCTCTCGACCCGGGCGAGTATGATTCGTTCGTAAGTAAGAGTGGCGGACATTCTCTCAAGGCTGCCGATAGGCGTTTTCCAGAGATCCCGATATCTGAGGGGCTCGAGTCGAGTTTTCGTAACGCCGGGGGGCATGGGGGAGTGGACGACCTGAACGGCGACGAGGTGACTATTCAGGGGAAAACATTCTCTTCTGAGCAGTTCACCGATGTGTATCTGGCTTACCTTGAAACTGTTCTTTCTGTTTGGAGCGGCCTGAATCTCGCGCTCGACCGACTTGGGGGTGAGTTCAGGATGCTGGACTACATTTCACCCAGGGATGTGAAAACAGCGATCACTGCCGGGGTGGGAATCTTGGGCGTGGAGTGCGCCTCGATTGAGACGCGCGGAGATTGGCTCAGTTTGAAGGTCCAAAGTTCTGAACACGATTGGCTGCAAGTCGCGGCGTTCATTAGTGGAATTGAACTAGTGGAGGCGGAGTCGTTGCTAGTTGAGTTTCTGGACGGCGGAGTCGTTCGTCATTTCACGGCTAGTCTGAGTGTGTTTAGGGAGGCGGATTATGGCGCGGCGGCCATGAGTGATGAAGAGAATGCACTTCTGGTTGCTGGAGTGCTTGCGGGGTGCGCACTGGGCGGGGTCTCGTTATGGCATAGGCAAGATTGGTCTGCCGTCTTGTCGAAATTGACCTCGCGAGATGGTGTTGAGGATTATAAGGCTTGGATTGCTCGACTTAAGGCCTTCAGGCGTCTAGCGATCGAAGTTGGTGATGATAATGCTGCGGCGTCATGCCTGTCTGCAATTCGGAGTTTTCGGATGGCGTGAGTGTGGTTCGGGCATAATTGCCATTGATGCGCCCCCAAATCCCTGACAGCAACGATGACAGCAACGCGATGGTGTCCGTCGGCCTCGAATCTGCTGTACGAGCTCGCTGACCTGGTAGAACCTGGTCGGCCACCCGTGTCCGGACGGACTTCTAATCCGCGGGTCGCGGGTTCGATCCCCGCCGGGCCCACTGGTCAGAGCCGATCTTCCGCGCTCTTGCCGCGTCCCACGGCGTGATGTGACAGCAACGTGGCCACGAACCCGACCAGCTGAGGCGCTCAGTTGGACCGCCCGCTCGGTCAACTTCAGGAGCGATGTCAACACTTACCGAGACTTCGACGAAGGTCACCTCGATCGTGGGGACGTCGCTTCCGCCAGGTGGCTCGGGATCGAGCTGGCCCTGCTACGGAGACTTCTCTGCCTCGCCGACACGAGAACCTGCATCGACGTCAAAGCCATATTCCTGCCGCAACTGGCCAAGCAGATCACCACTCTCAAGCGGCGACTTCGCGCCGTGAATGACATGCAACAGCAGCTGCGAGAGGTGCAGAGCCACGGCGACAATTGCCCTGGCAGCATAGAGCGATCTCGCTCGCAACGTGCGTTTTGATCTATCGTTGGGCAATAACCGGGCGGATACTTCGCGAATGTCGCTGCAGCATCGGATTTATGAAGCTGGAATTGTCGGGCCCAGAATCATTTGGCTACGAATTACTCTGTCGCCTCCGTGCCGTCTTCCAGCCAAAGTTTCGAGGCCGAGTCAGCGACTAAGTGTCTGGGCGCCGTCTATGATGATGTTCTGGCCGGTGACGTACCCGGCCATGGCGGAGCAGAAGAACAGGACCGAGTCGGCGATCTCCACCGGGAAGCCTGGGCGGCCCAGCGGCAGTCTTTGCAGCATGGCGGCGGGCCCGTCGGCGGGCATCATGCTCTGCATCTTTTCTCGAGTGCGGACAGCGTCCTTTGGCAACACATCTCCGGCGAAGTCACCGCTGGCTATGGCGTCGATCCGTTCCTGAGTGATCGTCGACCCGGGCGTGACGGAGTTAACCAGGATGCCGTGCTCGGCGAGCTCCTTGGCCATGTTTACCGTTGCCATGGCAAGGCCCGCCTTGATCGTGGAGTAAGCGGCGAAGATCCCGGTGGGTCGGAACGCGTCCGTGGAGAGGATGTTGATGATCCGGCCTCCGTTGCCAGCTGTGATCATGGCTTCTGCGGCGATCTGGGCGGCGAAGAAGGCTCCCTTGAGGTCGACGGCCTGCTCCTGGTCCCAGAGTTCCTCGGTGGTGTCGAGGAAGACCCGGTTCTGGAACACGGCGGCATTGTTGACGAGGATGTCGAGCCGACCGTAACGCTGTACCGCCTGCTCGACCACGCGGCGCGTGGAGTCGAGGTCGGCGGCGTCGGCCTCCCGAGCAACCGCGGCGCCACCGCTGGCAGTGATCTCGTCTGCGAGGGGCTGGAGGGTGCTGAGCGTGCGGCCGGTGAATACGACGGTCGCCCCGGCCTCAGCGAGACGTCGCACGATGGCTTCGCCGAGACCGCGGCTGCCTCCGGTGACGATGGCGACCTTGCCGTCGAGGGAGAGAAGCTGGTCCAGCGGGGTGGGTTCGGGGATGGTGAGAGGTGCCGTCATGTCGGGTCTCTTTCTCGGCCGGCTGTGGTCAGTTCGTCGGGGTGGGCTTGCGGGTGGCGCGCCAGATCCCGGCGATCATGAGCAGCTGGGCGATCACCCGGACGGGGGCGAGCTGGGGAGGGAGCCCGACTCCTTCGAGCTGCTCCGGTTCGCGGACCTGCTGGATCGCGGTGGGCAGGGTTGAGACGAGGACGGCGGTGGGGGCCCAGCGGGAGACCTGGCGCAGTCGCGGGACGAAGAAGCTCAGACCGATGCCGGCGAGACCGACGGTCATGCCGCCCTGGATGGTCTCCTTGTGATCCGCGAGCTGGTCGGGGACCAGGTTGGAGAATGTTTCTTTGTTCGTGGCCTGGATGGCGGCGGCGCCGAGGAAGGCGGCGCCGATCACGCGGGACAGGGTGCGGTGGGTGCGTGCGGTGGTCATGATTTCTCCTGGGGTGTTGTTCACTGTGGGCGTGCGGTCGGGTTGAGGTAGTTCTGGATGGCCGGGGCGATGCTCTGGACGAGTTCGTCATGGGGGATGTCGACGACGGCGGGGACGTGCAGGATGTGGCGTGCGACGGCGACTCCGAACAGGTGGGACGCGGCCAAGGCGGCACCACGGAGCTGCGTGATCGGGACGCCGGGCTCCAGCGAGTCCCCGTGCATCCTCGCGGTGAAGAGCTCGATGAGGAGGTCAGCGGCGTTCTGCGAGGTGGTCGCTGATCTGACGAGGGCCATGAGCACCGGGCGTAACTCGTCGTCCTCCCAGAGCAGCAGGTACTCGTTCGTCATGCGCTCTCCGAGGCTGTCGGGATCCCCCGGGAGTGCAGCCCGCATCCGTTCGATGATCACGGTGCGATCGGTCATCGTGGTCGCGAACAGCGTCTCCTTGTCTGTGAAGAAGTGCCGGATCAGTGCGGGATCGACCCCGGCCTGCTTGGCGATCGCCCGCATCGAGGTGCCCTCGAGGGCATGTTCGGCAAAGAGGTCGCGGGCGGCGTCGAGGATGGCATCGCGGGTCCCGCTGTCTCCGGCGCGCCGGCCCGTGGGGCGTCTGCGGCTCGTGCCGAGAGGTGTGCTCGTCATGCTCTGGATCATATCCCTCCTCGAGGAGTTCCCCAAGGGGGGAATTCGTCGTAGGCTGACGACGCCCCGTCTCGGGGCACACGTCTACAGGGCGCGGCAGCGTGCCCTCTCTGGAGGAATCCCATGCGTATCGCAGTTCTCGGCACCGGCTCCGTCGGCTCATCCCTGGCCACTGCACTCCAGGCCGCGGGACACGACGTGGCCCGCGGGTCCCGGAGCCCGCGTCCGGATGACGGTACGGTCGGCAACGCGGAGGCGGTCAACGGTGCGGACGTCGTCCTCACCGCTCTTCCCGGCCAGGCAGTCCTCCCCACTCTCGAGCACCTCGGCGGCGGAGCGCTCGAGGGGAAGGTCGTTCTCGACGTCTCCAACGCCTTCACGGAGGACTTCACGCTGGAGTACCCGGGCGACAGCGTCGCCCTCCAGGTCCAGCAGCGATTCCCCCGGGCCCGGGTGGTCAAGAGCCTGAACACCATGAACGTGGCTGTGATGACGGACCCTTCGGGTACCGCTCCGGGATCGAGCGTCTTCCTCTCCGGAGACGACGAGGAGGCCAAGCGGGCGGTGCGCGGGCTGCTGGGGGATCTCGGCTGGGCCGAGGCGAGCATGCTCGATCTCGGTGGTATCGCCACCTCGATCGCCACCGAGCACTATGCGTTGCTCTTCCTCGCGCTCATGGGTGCTCTGGGCACCCCCGAGTTCAACATCGCCGTCATCCGCTGACCTGCCCTCAGGAGGAAACTTGATGTGGGAGTGGTTTGCGCAGTATTGGAGCTCCGTGGGGCTCGGCGGGGCCATCGTGCTCCTGGTTCTCGCACTCTTCACCGATGTGCTGCGGCACGAGACCGGTATCTCCCGGTGGCGGGATCCGGTCTGGCTCGCCTGGGCCTCGGTGATCGCTTACATGCTCCACAACTTCGAGGAGTACGGGATCGATCTGCTCGGCCGCCCGTTCCAGTTTCCGGCAACTGCGTGCGAGACCTTCGGATTCCCTGACGTCGTGAGCTGTCCGCTGGTGCCGAGCTTCTTCGTCGCGGTCAACATCCCGTTCGTCTGGATCGCCCTCGTCGCCGCCGCGCTGATTGCGCGGAAGGTCCCGGCCGTGGGACTGACAGGGGCGGGGCTGCTGCTCACCAACGCGCTCAGCCACGTTGCGACACTGCCCACCCCGATGGGCTATTCGCCGGGGACCCTCACGGCTGTGCTCCTGTTCATCCCGCTAGCTGTGTGGGTCTTCGCCACCCAGTTCGGCAGAGGGAAGCAGAGGATCCCCGTACTCATCGTCATTCTGGCTGCCAGCATCCTCGCGCAGCTGGTGCTGCTCCTGCTGCTCGCGGGGCTGAGCAACGATGTGATTGCCCTGAGCGCGGCGATCGTGATTCAGACGGTCGATCCTGTGCTTCTGATCCTGCTGCCGTGGCTCGCGCATCGACAGTGGCCGTCACGGGTGGGAACTTTCGTCGCGGAGGGTGAGGGCTGATGCCTGCGGGGCCGTCCGGGCGTCCGCGGCCCGTCGGTTTCCATGACGACGCGCCGCGCCCGGGACGGCACGACTTCTTCGACGGCACTGTCCCCTCCGTTGTCCGTACGGAGTTCGACGTCTCCGCCTACACGCTCGGGGTAAGCGGGCGTATCGAGGTGGATGCGAGGGCGATCGATCAGGAAGCCCGCTGTGACTTCTCCGGGTTGGTCTCGCTGCGGCGGGACCTCAGCTATCTGCACCGCGTCGAGTCGGCGGCGCTGACTGAGACCCGTACGATGTACAGCTCCTGGACGGCGAACGAAGCGCGCATCACCGCCTTCGCGGCGACCTGGCTGTGGGAGCGATTCTGGTGGGCCCGCGCCCTGCGGGAGGTACGAGCGGCACTGCCAGGCCCGCAGGAATCCCGGACCCGCGACGACGCATGCCCAACTCTGCTATTCCGGGCTCGTCGACTGTACGTGGAACGGGTCCTGCCCCTCGCCGGGCCCGGATGGGCGGCACTGGCAGGCGAGCAGGTCACCGCCGGCCACATGGCCCGCATGGCGATCCAGGAAGGTTCTCTCCTGGCGGCGCTCCGGGCGCTCTCGTCCCGGCTGGACGCTATCCCCGCAGCCCGAGCCGTCCTCGAGGAGATCTGTCGTCGGCGTGAGCAGTCGGTGGACTTCTTCCGTCAGGAGGCGATCGCACGGATCACCCGATCCAGCGGTGAGGCGCTGACCGCCCGGCTCGTACTCACCACCGGCGGCGATCCGCTGCGTCCCGCCGGGCAGTGGGTCCGCGACGAAGGCGTCTCCCGCCCGAGCATCTTCCGCACCGCAGAGGACCGGGCCGCGCTCCATGCCGCCCGATTTGAGATCACCCGCCTCCTTCCGGGGCGCGACTTCCGCCTCCCGCACCGCCGCATCACCCCAGGAGGGACCCATGGCATTCGACCTTGAGGCGTTCGCAGAGACCTCGGAACCGGTGGGCTGGGATGATCTCGACTTCGACACCTTTGAGACCCAGCCGCTGGACGAGAACACGCTCCGCTCCCTGCGGTACATGTGCGACGTCGAGTTCCATACGTCGTGTTATCTCCGGGACATGCTCGTCACCCCCTCCCACCGGGAGGAGGACGCCGGCGACTTCATGACGGTGTGGAATCGTGAGGAGTTCTGGCACGGCGAGGCCCTCGCTGCCGTGCTCCAACGCCATGGCATCGTTGTGGACTACGACGAGCTGAAGTCCAAGCGGGTCAAACTCGGCTGGCAGCAGGCGCTCAGCCCACTGAAGCAGTCGGTCCTCTCGAGCCTTGCGGGGACGGACTTCGTGGCGGTGCACATGACCTGGGGGGCGGCCAACGAACTCTCCGCCGTGGCCGCGTACCGGAGGCTGGCCGCGATGAACGATCACCCTGCTCTGACCCCGCTGCTGAAGCGCATAGCCCAGCAGGAGACCCGGCATGTGGCCTTCTACACCACCCAGGCGCGGGAACGGCTCGAGGGCTCCGAGAAAGCACGCGCGGTCACGCGCCTCGCCCTAGCGAAAGCCTGGCGCCCAGTGGGCTCCGGCATCATGCCTGAGACCGAGATCGTCCACGTCATGGGTCACCTGTTCTCGGGCCGCAGAGAGGATCTCGAGGGGCTGGACCGGAGGGTGCAGAGGCTGCCGGGGCTCCAGGAGCTCACCATCTTCCGCACCGCCCTCACGCGGATGGGCATCGCCATCTGAACGAACAAGGAAAAGCTCCCTCATCCCCACGCCGGGTGGGGATGAGGGAGCTCTCGTATCAGAGGATCACGCTGCGACGGTCTCGGCCACAGGCTTCTTGCGGAGCGTCGAGAGGCCGACGAGCACGATGCCGAGGACGGCCCAGCACGTCAGCACCAGGATGGGGAGCCCTGCGCCCCGGCCGTCGAAGAAGGCGTCCGCGCGCAGCAGGGAACCGGCGGCGCCGGGCGGCAGGAGCTGGCCGATGAATCCCCAGGGGGAGGGCAGCCACTGCCATCCGGTGGCCATACCCGAGAGCGGGTTCGCGATGAACATCATCAGCACCGCGCCAATTCCAAGACCAGCGAAGCCGAGTAGCGACTCCATGCCGAGGACGAACAGCGAGATCGCGGCCATGCCGAGGGACAGGGAGAGCGAGGTGGTCACGTAGTTGCCGTCGACCGATCCGAAGCCGAACTGCAAGATCGCGACAACCACGAAGCCGACGGCGACGGACGCTGCGAGCGACCCGATGATGCGGTGCCACGGACGCCTCTTGAGCTGCGTCGAGAGCAGGGCCGCGGAGATCATGCCTCCAAACGCGAGTGGCAGTCCGAGCGCGCTGAGGCCAAGGCCCTGGGGATCGTCCTGCGGGAGCGGGGCGACGTCGTCGTAGGTGACGGTCATACCTGCCTGGGTGAGCCCCGCACCGATGCCCTTCAGGAGGGAGGCGTAGGGGGTGCCCGCGCCGCTGGCGACGGTAATGGTGACCGCACCATCGTCACCGACGCTGATCCCGCCGAGGACCTCGCGGTCCTGGACCGCTTCGGTGACGGCCTCCGCCGAGTCGTACTGCTCCACCTCGAACGCGCCCGGCTGGGCCTCGTCGAGCTGTCCTCCGATCTGGCCCGTAACCTGCTCGGGCCCGCTCACGCCGAGGGGCAGATCCTCGGCACCGGAGTTGATCGACGGGGTGAGGAAGGCGAGCAGCATCAGGGAGACCGCGATGCACAGGCCGAGCACCACCACCACGATCTTCGCCCATGGCGAGCGCTCCGGACTGGTCTCGCTGCTCAGCGTCGTATCGGACATGACTGCTCCTGAGGATCCGGCGGCATCACGGCCGCAGCTATAGGCGGAGCGGTATGCTCCGTTTGCGATATGGATCGTACTGCTCCGGTTAGGCTGGGCGCAATACAGTGCGGTACGTGCAGAGCGTGGAGGCGATCACATGAGGGCAGATGCCCGGGCGAAACGACGAGCGATCCTCGATGCCGCATGGCGCCTGATCGCGGACCGTGGGGCCGAGGTGTCGATGCGCACGGTGGCGCTCGAGGCGGAGGTCGGCATTGCGACCCTCTATCGACACTTCCCGACGCGCGAGGACCTCATCGTCGGTGTGCTGGGTGAGGTTTTCGCGCGCGTCACCGAGGTGGTCGAGAAGCATGATCCGGAGTGGGCGGATGCGCCCGAGGCCGCCTGGAGGGCGACGGTGCACGAGCTCGCCCGACTTGAGTTTGGCGCGCTTGTCTACCAGATCGCTCCCACCGCCCAGAAGTCGGAGAGCCTTCAGCGGCGCATCCCTCCCTTGCGCGACAAGGGAGCTCGCGTCATCGACGCCCTGGTTCAGAGAGCCCGCCGGGCAGGTGTCGTGGATCCAAACATCAGGCCGGAACGGTTCCTTGTCGGGCTCGCGGCGATCAGTCGCCCGTTCCCCATCGCCATCGAAGAGATCCTCCCCGGGCAGCGCGAGTGGATGGTGTCGGTATATCTCGACGGACTTCGCGACCCCGCGACCTCACCGGATAGATCAAGCGCTAGCCTCGAGATTTCACGGGGGTGTGGTCTCGCCCGACGGACGGCATAAAGAAAGGTGCTCCTGGCCTGGGATGATGCGGGGTGTTGAGTCTCGTAATCCCTGGCCGGAAGGAGCACCTTTCAGGTGTCCCACCCTACCTTGTTCTTCTACCCCCGTCCGCGCGTGGACATCGCTGAGGTCCCGGCGGCCGCGCATGCGGGCGCGGTGCTGCTGACCGGCACGATCCACGCCACCGGCCTCGCCCCTTCGCTGCGTGAAGCTCTGGATCCGTGGACGAAGCCACTGGCCGAGCATCACGCCTCGAAGGTCCTGCTGGACCTCGCGATGACTCTCGCGATCGGCGGCGAGCACGCTTCGGATACTGATCTGCTGCGATGCGAACCGGGACTGTTCGGAGACGTCGCCTCGGCCCCAACGATCTCCAGGAACCTGACCACGCTGGCCGAGGACGCGCCCGCCGTGGTCGAGGCGATCTCCCAGGCCCGCCGCATCGCGCGTGAACGGGCCTGGGCACTGGCCGGCGACCACTCCCCGGTCCGCAGGGTCAGTGCGCAGAATCCGCTGGTCATCGACCTCGACGCCACCCTGATCAACGTCCACAGCGAGAAGGAGCAGGCTGCACCGACGTTCAAACGCGGCTTCGGTTACCACCCACTGTGCGCTTTCCTGGACCACGGCAGCGAAGGAACCGGGGAACCGCTGGCGATCCACCTGCGCCCCGGCAACGCCGGTTCCAACACCGCCGCCGATCACATCACCATCACCAGGCAGGCCCTTGCGCAGCTCCCGGCTGGTCTGCTCTCCTCCGGCGGAAGGGGGTCGAAGAAGGTCCTGATCCGCACCGACGGAGCCGGTGGCACCAAGGACTTCGTCAAGTGGCTGACCGGGCAGCGTCTGGCCTACTCAGTCGGGTTCACCCTCCCCGCGAACACTCCCGACCTGCTGGAACGTATCGATGAGGCGAAGACGTGGACTCCTGCCTACGACACCGACACCGACGGGATCCGCGACGGAGCATGGGTCGCGGAACTGACCGGGCTGCTGGATCTTCAGGGTTGGCCGCCCGGGATGCGGGTGATCGTGCGGAAGGAACGTCCTCATCCTGGGGCGCAGCTGCGGATCACCGATCACGAGGGGATGCGCATCACCGCGTTCGCCACCAACACCCCGCGCGGCCAACTTCCCGTGCTCGAGCTGCGACACCGCCGCCGCGCACGATGCGAAGACCGGATCCGCAACGCCAAGGACATGGGCTTGATGAAGTTCCCGCTGCAGGGCTTCGCGCAGAACCAGGTCTGGTGCCAGATCATCCAGCTCGCTAGCGAGCTCGTCGCCTGGATGCAGACCATCGCGCTGACCGGCCATGATGCGCGGAAGTGGGAGCCCAAACGGCTCCGCGCACGGCTGTTCGAGATCCCCGCGACCCTCGTGCGCCGCAGCCGGCACAACCTCCTCCACCTCGCCCAGCACGCTCCCGAAGCCCGCACCGTCCTAACCGGCGTCAACCGGCTCCGCATTGCCGTCGCGCAGACCTGATCCGGCAAGGCCGCCCGTCCCTACGACCAGCAGCATCTCTTCTCGGGAGTGGAACCCGACCGCCCGCAACGGACACTGCGACGATCTGTCATACCCGAATGCCAGAATCAGCAGCTGAACACCGGCAACGACGCCGACCGCGACCGCTCACCAGCCCGATGAAAGATCGAGGCTAGTACCGCAACTGCGTAGTCGCCCACGGTAGGGACCACATCAAGCTACTCAACGGAGCCAGCACTCATCGACACGACACAAACAATTAGCCTCCGAAGAGCGACTTATAGCGGCCCGGAGTCCGTTCCGATCTTAGCCCGAGGAGATATGGACGATGCCCCGATTACCGGGGGTCGGCATCGTTCGGTTGAGAATTACTCTCCGCCGAGCCGCGCACAGCGGTGAACGCAGCTCGTGGCGACGTTGCAGTCTGCGTGCACCGCCGAGGGGCATCCCGGCGGGCACCCGTGTCCTAAACGACCAGTTACGGGATTGTCGTCTTCCTCGGGACGGTGGCAGGTAGGAGGCGGACGAGGACGATCATGGCGATGAGTTCGACGAGAGTCTGAGTAACCACTGCGCGTGGTGCGATCGCCAGGGCATCGGGAAGCGATAGCGCGAGCGGGAGGACCATCTGTGAGTTGCGGGTGGCGGCTGAGAACATCACTGCCCGCGTCAAGGCGGTACCGCTGGCGGCAGCCGCAGCTGTATGGTCAGTGCATGCTGACTAAAGCTTCGCGCCTCGAGGTCATGAATCGTCTCGGCCGTGCCATGGCCGACCCAACCCGGTCCCGCATCCTGCTGTCGATCCTCGACCATCCCGGCTATACCGCCGTACTGGCGGAAGAGCTGTCGCTGACCCGTACCAACGTGTCCAATCACCTCTCCTGCCTGCGCGGCTGTGGCATCGTGGTCGCTTCCCCCGAGGGGCGGCGCACGCGCTACGAGATCGCCGACGCGCATCTGACCAAGGCGCTCTCAGGGCTGGTCGAGACTGTGCTGGCGGTCGATGATGGCCGTCCGTGCACCGATGAGGACTGCGCCATCCCGCTGTGCTGCGATGCCTCCGTCGAGGTGCGTTCCAAGGCGGGCACGCGATGAGCGACGAATGCTGCGGCCCCGAGAAGCCCGCACCGCCCGTGGCCCCAGTGGTGGAGGATGCATGTTGCGGAAGTAGCGGCCTGACGGATCCGCCGGAGGCACTCGAGCTCGAACAGCTCTCACCGTGGTGGCACGATCGCGCGCTGCTGCTGCCGATCACCTCTGGTGTCTTGTGGGTGCTGGGGCTCTTGACGGGATGGGCAGGACTCAATACAGCCGGTCTCGCGGCCCACGTTCTCGCCCTGCTGGCCGGGGCCTGGACGTTCGTCCCCGGCACTCTGCGTCGCCTAGTGCAGGGCCGTGGACGCGGTCGGCTTGGCGTCGGCCTGCTGATGACCATTGCCGCGCTCGGTGCGGTGCTGTTAGGGCACTTCGGTGAAGCCGCGGCCTTGGCGTTCTTGTTCTCTCTGGCGGAGGCGTTGGAGGACCGGTCGATGGATCGCGCGAAGCAAGGCCTGCGGGCGCTGCTTGCCCTCATCCCCGAGACTGCCCGCGTTTCACGTCCGGGCGGGCCGCAGACCATCGCGGCCGGAGAGGTCCGCACCGAGGACGTGCTCCTGCTCGGTGCGGGCGACAAGGTTGCCACGGACGGTGTGATCCTCTCTGGGCGCTCCTGGATGAATACTTCGGCGATCACCGGCGAGTCCATACCGGTCGAGGTCGGCCCCGGAGACGAGGTGCATGCGGGCTCCGTCAACGGCTCGGGCTCGCTAGCGCTACGCGCTACTGCTGATGGTCGGGACAATTCACTGACCCAGATCGTGCGCTTGGTCGAGCAGGCCCATGCCGCCAAGGGTGAACGTGCCCGCCTCGCTGATCGCATTGCCCGTCCCCTCGTCCCGGTGGTGCTGATCGTCGCCGCACTGGTCGCACTCATTGGCGTCCTCACCGGAGACCCGGCAACTTGGACCGAGCGCGCCCTGGTGGTGCTCGTCGCCGCGTCGCCCTGCGCGTTAGCCATCGCTGTGCCGGTGACGGTCATCTCTTCGATCGGCTCCGCGAGCAAGCTCGGCGTGGTCATCAAGTCCGGCGCCGCCTTCGAACAGCTGGGGGCGATCCGCACTGTGGCTCTGGACAAGACCGGGACGCTCACCCGTAACGAACCCCGCGTCGTGGACGTCGCCACAAGTGAAGGCCGCAGCCGCGAGGAGGTCCTCGCGGCGGCCGCTGCTCTCGAGTCCGCCAGCGCCCATCCCCTCGCCGCCGCAGTCCTCGCCGCAACGGATGCCGCGGTGGACGCTGACGACGTCCAGGAAGTCCCCGGATACGGCATCACCGGAAGCATCCATGGCCGGGTGATCCGCGTGGGAAGTCCCCGCTGGATCTCCCCTGGCCAATTCGGGAACCGCACCCACGAGATGGCATCGCGTGGCATGAGCGTCGTCATGGTCGAGGAGGACAGCCATGTGATCGGCGCTGTCGGTATCCGCGACGAGCTGCGTCCCGAGGCGGCCGCGACGGTGGCTGCATTGCATGCCCAAGGCATCCGCACCGTCATGCTTACCGGCGACAACGCCCTGACCGCCCACGCAATCGCGGCAGAGGCCGGCATCGAGGAAGTCCATGCCGAGCAGCTGCCCGCTGACAAGGCCGCCTACGTCCGTCGCCTCTCGGAGCGGGCTCCGACCGCGATGATCGGAGACGGCATCAACGACGCGCCGGCCCTCGCGTCAGCGACGGTGGGCATCGCGATGGGAGCGACCGGCACGGCAGCAGCAGTCGAGTCGGCCGACGTCGCCTTCACCGGCACTGATCTGCGGCAGATCCCTGCCGCATTGGCTCATGCTCGCCGGGGTCACCGAATCATGACTGAGAACATCGTCCTCGCCCTGGCGATCATCGTGGTGCTGTTCCCACTAGCACTGTTCGGGGTGCTGGGTCTGGCCGCGGTGGTGCTCGTGCACGAGGTCGCCGAGGTCGTGGTGATCGCCAATGGCATGCGGGCCGCACGCACTCCAGGGGTAGGCGCGCAGGAGCCGTCCAGTCCGGTCGGGCAGGATCTGCGTGAGACGTCAACTGTCGGAAGGCCCGTTGCATGAGCAGGAGCACGAAATTCACTCTCGGACTGATCGCAGTGGCTGCGCTGGTCCTCGCCGGGTTCATCATCTTCCTCGACCCCGATGAGCAGGAATCGGCGCCGGCCGAGGACACGGGATCCGCGTCGGCCCAGCTCGTGCGAGAAGACAGTCCCCGGCTGTCCGAGGGCAGCAGCGACGTCGTCTTCGTGGAGTACCTCGACTTCGAATGTGAGGCCTGTCTGTCCCTGTATCCCGCGGTCGAGGAGATCCGCGCCGAGTACGGCGACCGCGTGACCTTCGTGGTGCGGTACCTGCCGTTGCACGGCAATTCCGTCGAAGCCGCCAAGGCGGCTGAGGCCGCAGGTGCGCAGGGCGAGTTTGAGGCCATGTACAAGGCGCTGTTCGACAACGCCACCGAGTGGAGTCACCAGGAGACATCGCAGCGTGAGGCCTTCTTCGGGTATGCCGAAGAGCTCGGGCTGGACATGGAGCGCTTCGAGCAGGTCTATGACGATCCGGCCACCCTCGCGCGTATCGAGCAGAGTGCTGCCGACGCCGAAGCACTCGGTGTCACCAGCACCCCCACCTTCTTCGTCGACGGGGAGCGCCTGGAGCCCACCCGCGTCCAGGACCTCACGGATCCTCTCGATGCCGCACTCGAAGGCTGACAGCCCGGCCGCCCGGCCGCCTCGGGAGACGAGGAAGTCGCGCGGCCTGGGGATGCTCTTCACCGTCACCGGCGCAATCGGCCTGGTCATGGCCGTCGTGCTGCTGGTCGAGAAGATCGCTCTGATCGAGGACCCCAGCTACGTCCCCTCGTGCAGTCTCAATCCGGTGCTCTCCTGCGGCTCCGTGATGGACACCCCGCAGGCCTCAGCCTTCGGCATCCCCAATCCGATCCTCGGCATCGCCGGCTTCGCGGCCGTTCTCTCCCTCGGATTCGCGTTCCTCGCCGGTGCGCGCGTGGCGCGGTGGATGAGTGCGCTCATCCAGGCGGGCGTGACCTTCGCGGTGCTCTTCGTGCAGTGGCTGATCGGGCAGAGCCTGTACGAGATCGGGGCACTGTGCCCCTACTGCATGGTCGTGTGGGCAGTGACGATCCCGTTGTTCTGGTTCACCACGATCCACCATCTCCGCGCGCTCGCAGACAGCTCCACCTCGGCCAGTCGGCGGGCGCTCCGCCTCGTGATCGAATTCCGCGTCCCGGTGCTCGTGGCCTGGTACCTGGTGATCCTGGCACTCATCGCCGTGAGGTTCTGGGACTACTGGTCCACGCTGTTCTAGGCACGAACGAGCTCACGTCCAGCCCCTCCACCCGACCCCCGCAATCACCTTGAAGGAGCGAGCACATGCGCACCCACTCCCGGCGACGGATCCTGTACGCCACCGGCCTCTTCGCCACCACCGGCTTGGTCACTGCCTGCGGCAGCACTGACACCGGCGATCGCTACGACTCCGAGGACGCCGGAGACGTCTCCGGCAACGGTGTGACCACAGAGATCGCTCCCGCCGATCGCACAGAACCCGTCGAGTTCACCGGGACCAGCTACGACGGCGAACGATTCGACTCCAGAGACCACTGGGGATCGGTGCTGGTGGTCAACGTCTGGTACGCCTCCTGCCCGCCATGCCGGGTGGAGGCCCCGGATCTTCAGGCCATCCACGAGGAGTACGCCGACCAGGGCGTCTCGTTCATCGGGATAAACGTCCGTGACTCGGCAGGGCCCGCCGCGGCCTTCGAGGAGACCTACGGCATCACCTACCCGTCGCTGCCGGACTCTGACGCAGAGATCATGTACCAGCTGCGCGGCCAAGTCGCACCCAACGCAGTCCCCACCACTCTCGTCCTTGACCATGACGGCCGAGTCGCAGGTCGGATCTCTGGAGCGATCGACCCCTCCATCCTGAGATCGATGCTCGACGCCGTCCTCGCCGAAGGAGCCGCGTGAGCACCAACGGACTCGCGGAGACCTTCCAGTCGATCGCCCTGTCCGGGTCTCTTCTGCTGGCCATCACCGTCGCCGCGATCGCAGGCCTGATCGCGTTCCTCTCACCGTGCGTGCTGCCCATCGTGCCGGGCTACCTCGGTTACGTCTCCGGGCTCGCCGGACAAGGACTGAAGACCACCAAGCCACCCCGGGGCGCCCGTGGGAATACCGGGAGTGCGGGACGACCGATGACCTTTTTCCGTGAGGGAACTGGGAGAATGCTGGGCGGTAGCTTGCTGTTCGTCGCGGGCTTCGCGGTGGTATTCATGGCGCTGGGCGGGTTCGCCGGCGCGATGGGATATCTCCTTCAGGCGCACGCAGTATGGATCAATCGGGTGGCGGGCATCGTCGTCATGTTCATGGGACTCATTTTCATGGGTGTGTTCCCTCGATTGACGGGAAATCTCCAGGTGTCCAGGAAACGTCCTGATGCCGGCCTTCTGGGAGCCCCATTGATGGGCTTCGTCTTCGGGCTGAGCTGGACCCCATGTATCGGCCCCACCTACGCCGCGATCATCGCCCTCTCCCTCGATGCCGGCGCCGACGGAGCGTCCGCAGCTCGGGGCGCGACCCTGGCGCTCGCGTACTCGCTCGGACTGGGTGTTCCCTTCGTCCTCAGCGCCCTGCTGCTTGACAGGGCGATGGGCGTGAGCAGGGCACTTGCACGCCATCGCCGCCTCATCGGAGTCCTATCCGGGGCGCTACTCATGGCGATCGGCCTGCTGCTGCTCACGGGAATGTGGGCCTCATGGATGGATCAGCTGCAAGGCTCCATCGCCACGTTCCAGCCCATCGTGTGAGCCTCACGAAGGCATTCTCTCCTGCCGATCTGCTGCCGGTGACCGACATGGGGTACGTCCACCTCGACTGCACTCGTGACGTCTACCCCATTTCGACATCAGGTTTTGGTAAAGAGAGGGTGTGAACCCGGGGCCATGTCGCGAGAGTGTTCAAGGGAAGGCGAAATCGTCGGTCGGGGTCGCTCATGACGCTATTCCGAGGGTGTCTCGGTCGGTACGTTGGTTCTACCGGCGACGAGGTATGAGAGTTTCTTCGCGATGCTTGCCCTGCTGTCGACGTTGCCGCGACCACTTGCCAGACGGCCCCGTGCATACACGCGGGGATATTCACGGAGAACATTCATGGCCACGAGCAATTCCCATCGCGCGGCCGGCCGCGCAGTCACCCCCCTTCGCCACAGCGGCCCCGCCCTGCGCGGCACCGGAGGCGCCGCCGTCCTCGGCACCGTCCTGCTCGGTTCCGCCTTCGCTGGTGGTGCGGCCCAGGCAGCACCCGCAGCGCCTGCCACCGCGCCGTCCGCAGTCACACAGGCCGCCGCGCCCGCCGCTCCGGCACCGGCGCAGGCGCTGCACTCCTCCGAGAAGCTTCGCTGGGGATCCCAGGGCGCCTCGGTCGAGCAGCTCCAGTCCGCACTGAACAATGAGGGCGCCTCACTCGCCGTCGACGGGAAGTTCGGCCCACTGACCCACAGTGCGGTGAAGGACTACCAGCAGACCAACGGGCTGCAGGTCGACGGCGTGGTGGGCTCCGAGACGCGCGGCTCTCTCAACGGTTCCGTCCCCGGCATCGGCGGTGGCGGTGCGTCAGTTCCTGCGGCCGCATCCTCCTCGAGCAGCACCGGGCAGGCGATCGTCGACGCCGCACGGACCCAGATCGGAGCCGACTACTCCTGGGGCTCGAGCAACCCGGGCGTGAGCTTCGACTGCTCCGGCCTGACCCAGTACGCCTACAAGCAGGTCGGCATCGACCTTCCGCGCACCTCCGGCCAGCAGGTCGACGCCGGCACCCAGATCTCCAAGTCCGAGGCCCAGCCCGGCGACCTCGTCGTGTGGCCCGGCCACATGGGCATCTACGCCGGCGGCGACAAGGTCGTCGATGCAGGACGCTCTCCCGGTGCCGTCACCGAGCGCACCATCTGGGGCAATCCCA
>NZ_JALXKT010000065.1:0-16611 GCF_025144775.1 Brachybacterium sp. p3-SID957
ACCACCCCTGCCGAACCACCGGCCGCAGGTCAGTCATCCCCTCAGCGGTCCCCGGCCCGCTCCCGGGGCGTGGGCACGCTGCTGCAGCAGGAGCAGTTCTCCGTCGCCGAGGCCGTGGGCGGCCCTCGCGGCGTGATCGAGTCCGTCGTCCCCACACTGCTGTTCGTCGTTCTGTACGTGGCCACCCGATCGGTGATGATCTCCGCGGTCGCGGCCGTGGCCGTCGTGGTGCTGGCGCTGCTCGCACGGATCGTGCAGCGCCAGAGCCCTGCCACCGTGCTGGGCGGGCTGCTGGGCGTGGCACTGGGCGCCGTGCTCGCCGTCCGCAGCGGCGAGGGCAGCGACTTCTACGCACCGGGGATCGTGATCAACGCGGTGGCACTGGGCGTGCTGCTGATCTCCCTGCTCGCCCGCCGCCCCCTGGTGGGACTGTTCATCGGGATGCTCGACCCGCGGGTGGAGGACTGGGCTCAGGACCGCGATGCCCGTCGCGTGTACGCCCGGGCCACGTGGCTGTTCGCAGGCCTGTACGCCGCCAAGCTCGCCGTCCAGGTGCCGCTGCTGCTGACCGGACAGGTGGCCGCGCTGGGGGTGGCGAAGCTCGCCATGGGGCTGCCGGCGTTCGCGGTGATCGCCTACCTGGTGTGGCTGATGCACCGCTCCCTTCTCAGCCGTCGTGCGGCTCGTCACCCGGAGCCAGCAGGCGCTCCAGCGCCCCCACCTCCGCCGGCTCGGCAATGAACAGCAGCTCGTCCCCGCTCTCGAGCGCGTCGTGAGGGGTGGGGGCCATCGGCCGGCCGTCCCGGACGATCCCCACCGGCACACAGCCCGTCGGCCAGCGCATGGACCCCACGGTGCGGCCCACCGCGGGGCTCGAGGCGGGCAGCGTGATCTCCACCATCTGGGTGTCGCTTCCGGCGAACTGGAACAGGCGCACCACGCGCCCCACGCTCACGGCCTCCTCCACCAGGGCGGTGATCATCCGCGGTGTCGACACCGCCACGTCCACCCCCCACATGGGGCCGAACATCCACTCGTTGTCGGGATGGGAGACGCGCGCCACCGTACGCGGCACCAGGAACTCCGTCTTGGCCAGCAGGGAGACGACCAGGTTCACCTTGTCATCGCCCGTGGCGGCCACCAGGACGTCGGCCTCCTCGATCGCCGCCTCGCGCAGCACGCCCAGCTCCGCCGCGTCCCCGCACACCCACTGCACCCCCGGCAGCGCGGTGCGCCGCTCGGGCGTGACCTTGCGGTCGATGAGCACCAGGCGGTGCCCCTTCTCCATCAGCTCGCGGGCGATGGACCTGCCCACGCTCCCGGCCCCCACGATCACGATCTTCATTCCCGCTCACCCCGCAGTGCCCGGTCGTAGCTCTCCCGCACCTCGTCCTCGTCGCGCTGGTGGGCCAGCTGCGTCTCCACTCTCTCGAGCTGACCGGTGGGCACCAGCAGGTGCAGGCGGTCGCCGTCCTGCACGTGCGCGTCGACACCCGGGAGCACGCCCTCACCGAAGCGGGTCAGGTGGGCCACCCGAGAGCCGGTCTCGCGCTCCACGTGCGACAGAGGGGTGCCGATCCACGACGGGTGCGGCTGGAGGGCGATCATGGTGAGAGCGCCGGAGACGTCCCGGTACTGACGCTCAGGGGTTCCCGGCAGGAGCCGGCCCATCACCTGGGCCGCGGCCCAGCGCACCGTGGGCACCGTGGCGATGCCGAGCCGCTCGTACACCTCCGCCCGGTGGGGGTCGTAGATGCGGGCGACCACGCGGCGCACCCCGAACTCCTCGCGCACCACGCGGGCCGCGATGATGTTGGAGTTGTCCCCGCTGGACACGGCGGCGAAGCCGGCCGCCTCACGGATGTGGGCCCGCTCCAGCGTGGTGCGGTCGAAGCCCAACCCGGCCACCCTCTCGCCGGCGAAGTCGCGTCCCAGACGCGCGAAGGCCGCGGGATCCTGGTCGATCACGGCCACGGTGTGGCCCCGATCAACCAGCGACGCGGCGAGCATCGCGCCCACCCGCCCGCAGCCCATGATCACGAAGTGCATCGATCTCTCCTCCGGTGCGCCCGTGGCGCTCGGTGCGGCACGTGCGAGGGTCACGATAGACCCATGGCCCTGCGGGCTTACAGTTGACCGCGTGCCGGGCCTCACCACTTCCACCATCAAGCGAGCGCTCCTGGGCCGCGCCTTCGCCACGGAGGACCTCTCACGCGAGCGACTGCCCAAGCGACTCGCGCTGCCCACTTTCGCCTCCGACGCCCTCAGCTCCGTCGCCTACGCGCCGGACGAGATCCTGCTGACCCTGGCGCTGGCCGGGATGACGGCCTACGCGGTCAGTCCCTGGGTCGCGCTCGCCGTGGTGGCGCTGATGGCGGTGGTGGTGGCCGCCAACCGGCACAACGTCGAGGAGTACCCCGACGGGGGCGGCGACTACCGGGTGGTGCAGGACAACCTCGGCGAGCAGGCAGGTCGCGTCGTCGGCAGCGCCCTGCTGGTGGACTACGTGCTCACGGTGGCCGTGTCGATCTCGCAGGCCGCGCACTACACCACCGGCGGCCTGCCCGTCCTCCACGGCTGGGAGACGTGGATCGCGATCGGCCTGATCGTCCTGGTCACGCTGGTGAACCTGCGCGGGGTGCGCGAGTCAGGCCGCACCCTCGCGATCCCGGTGTACCTGTTCATGGGATCGCTCGGCCTGCTGCTGCTGCTGGGCGCGGTGCAGGCCCTCACCGGCACTCTGGGGCGCGCGCCCAGCGCCGGCTACGAGATCGAGCCGGATGCCGCCTTCGACCAGGGGCTGACCGCCCTGGGCGGAGCACTCCTGGTGCTGCGCGCCTTCTCCTCGGGCTGCGCTGCGCTCACGGGCGTGGAGGCGATCGGCAACGGGGTCCCGTCGTTCCGCCCTCCGAAGTCCCGCAACGCAGCCACCACGCTCGTGATCCTGGGGGCGATCTCCTCAGTGTTCATCCTGGGCATCATCGTGCTGGCCGGCGCCACCGGGGTGCGCTACGTGGAGGATCCCGCCACACAGCTCACCCGGGACGGCGCGCAGGTGACGGACTACCAGCAGATCCCGGTGATCGCCCAGATCGCCCAGGCGGTCTTCGGGGGCGGCTCACCGCTGTTCTACGTGGTCCTCATCAGCACCGGGGTGGTGCTGTTCCTGGCCGCCAACACGGCGTTCAACGGCTTCCCCAACCTGGCCTGTGCCCTGGCCCGCTCACGGAACCTGCCCCGCCAGCTGCGCCAGCGCGGCGACCGGCTGGCCTACTCCAACGGGATCCTGGCCCTGAGCCTGGCGTCGATCCTGCTGGTGTGGCTCACGGGTGCCCGGGTGAGCCTGCTGATCCAGATGTACATCGTGGGGGTGTTCGTCTCCTTCTCCCTGGCGCAGCTGGGCATGACGATCCACTTCAGCAAGCAGCTGCGGGTGATCACCAGCGGGGCTCAGCGCCGAAGGATCGCCCGCCGTCGCGCGGTGAACGCCTTCGCCTTCGCGGTCGTCACGCTGGTGCTGGTGATCGTCCTGGTCACGAAGCTGCCGCACGGGGCGTGGGTGGCGGTGTCGGCGATGCTGCTGCTGTGGCTGCTGATGTCCGGCATCCACCGTCACTACCAGCGGGTGCGCAGCGAGTTGGCTCTGCCCACCGACCAGGAGGATCCGATGCCGCGGCCGGCCAGGTCCCACGCCCTGGTGCTGGTGGCCTCCCTGGACCGCCCCACCATGAGAGCCCTCGCGGTGGCCTCGGCGACCCGCCCCACCACCATCGAGGCGATCATCGTCGACGACGAGGACGTGGACTGGCGGGCGGTGGCAGATCGCTGGCGCGATCTGGATGTGCAGATCCCCCTGCGGGTCCTGTACGCGCCCTATCGGCAGTTCAGCGCGCCGGTCCTCGCCCACGTGATGAACCTGCTCTCACGCAGCCCCCGGGACGAAGTGGTCGTCTACATCCCGGAGTTCCTGGTGGGACACTGGTGGGAGGCACTGCTGCACAACCACTCCGCGCGGCGGCTGAGGGCCCGCCTCGAGCACCTGCCCCGTGTGGTCGTGGCCACGGTCCCCTGGCAGCTGGGGAGCGCGCAGGAAGCCGTCGACCAGGTGCAGGACGAAGTGCGCTCTGCCGCACTGCGAGGAAGGGGGAGGGCGCGATGAGCCCCGACCAGGACCACCGCCACGCCGATGAGGCCGGCGCCGCCCGGCACCTCACCCTGACGGTCGGCGCTCCGGCGGCCGGCGGGACCTTCGTGGCGCGCCACGAGGGCCGCGTGGTCTTCGTTCGTGGCACCGCACCTGGGGAGACGGTGACCGCTCGAGTGCTGGAGGACCCGAGCGAGGCGGCTTCCGCCCGGTTCTGGCGCGCCGAGACGGTGGACGTGCTCGAGGCCGGTCTGGACCGGGTGCCCACCGTGTGGCCCGAGGCCGGTGTGGACGGCGTGGGCGGAGCCGAATGGGCCCACATCGCGCTGCCGGCCCAGCGCCGCATCGCCACCGAGGTCATGCAGGATCTGCTGCGCCGCGCGGGGGTGACCTCCTACCCGCTCGAGGACGTCCAGGTCGAGCCCGCTCCCCACGACATGGACGGCCTGGGCTGGCGCACCCGGGTGCGCTTCGCGGTGGACGAGCACGGCCGGGTGGGCATGCGCGGATGGCGCTCCCACGAGGTGCGTGAGGTCGGCGACAACCCGCTGGCGGCCCAGGCGATCCGAGATCTCGGCCTGGGAGCCTGGACGGCGCCGCCCGGGACCGAGGCCGTCGACGCCGTGGCGCCGTCGGCAGGGCCGGCGAGCGTCGTGCTGATCGGTCGGGAGCTCGATCCGGCAGGGCTCGAGGTCCCCCAGGCGTGGGGTGATGCGGATGTGAGCGTGCGCACCGCGCGCGGTCTGGTCCCGCTGCGCGGGGACGGCACCGTGCGCGAGCGCGTGGGGGAGCGGCTCTTCACCGTCTCCGCGACCGGCTTCTGGCAGGTGCACCGGCGGGCCGCCGAGCTGCTCTCCGAGGTGGTCAGCGATGCTCTGCGCGCACCTCGCGGCGGCAGTGCGTGGGACCTCTTCGGCGGTGTCGGCCTGTTCGCGGCCGTCGCCGCGGATCAGGTGGGCCCCGACGGGCAGGTGCTGACCGTCGAGGGCAACCGGCGCGCCTCCGTCCTGGCGGCGGAGAACCTCCAGGACCTGCCCCAGGTGAGCGCGGCCACCGCGGATGTCACCGACTGGGTGCGCGCCCGCAAGGGAGGGGTGGACTGCGTGGTGCTGGATCCGCCGCGCAGCGGAGCAGGCGTGGAGCTGATCGGGCTGCTGACGGCGAAGGTGCGCCGCCGCATCGTGTACGTCTCCTGCGAGCCGTCCACCCTGGCCCGGGACCTCGCCGCCGCCGAGCGTGCCGGATGGTCGGTGGTGGACGTGCGCGCCTTCGACCTGTTCCCGCACACCCACCACATCGAATCGGTGACGGTGCTGGAGCCCGGATCCACGCGCTGAGGACTCCGACACCCACCTCGAGACCGACGCCGCTGCCGCGGCGAGCAGAATCGCGGAGCAGCGTGCTACCATTTATCTTGACGTCAAGATAATTTTTCGGTGAGAGTCGGACGCCCGATGGCCCGTGAGGGCAGTGGATCGTCGCCCGATGCGCGCACTGCGCGTGATGTCGGGCGCGGATCGGCGCCGACGCACCTACGATGGGTGAGACGCCCCACCCCGAAGGAGATCGCACTGTGAGCACGATCGACTCGTTCGCCGCGAAGCAGACGCTCGCGGTCGGCGGAACCGACTACGAGATCTACGCCCTCGACGCCGTCGACGGCGCCCAGAAGCTGCCCTACAGCCTCAAGATCCTGCTGGAGAACCTGCTGCGCACGGAGGACGGTGCCAACATCACCGCCGATCACGTGCGCGCCATCGCGAACTGGGATCCCGAGGCGGAGCCCTCCACCGAGATCCAGTTCACCCCGGCCCGCGTGATCATGCAGGACTTCACCGGCGTGCCCTGCGTCGTGGACCTGGCCACCATGCGCGAGGCCGTCGAGGAGCTCGGCGGGGATCCCGAGCGCATCAACCCGCTGGCCCCGGCGGAGCTGGTCATCGACCACTCCGTGATGATCGACGTGGCCGGCCGCATCGACGCCCTCGAGCGCAACATCGAGCTGGAGTACGAGCGCAACAACGAGCGCTACCAGTTCCTGCGCTGGGGCCAGACCGCCTTCGACGACTTCAAGGTGGTGCCCCCGGGCACCGGCATCGTCCACCAGGTCAACATCGAGTACCTGGCCCGCACCGTGATGACCCGGGAGACCGACGGGGTGCTGCGCGCCTACCCGGACTCCTGCGTCGGCACCGACTCCCACACCACCATGGTCAACGGGCTGGGCGTGCTGGGCTGGGGCGTGGGCGGCATCGAGGCCGAGGCCGCGATGCTCGGCCAGCCCGTCTCCATGCTCATCCCCAAGGTGGTGGGCTTCAAGCTCACCGGGGAGATCCCGCCGGCTGCCACCGCCACCGACGTGGTGCTGACCATCACCGAGATGCTCCGCCAGCACGGCGTGGTGGGCAAGTTCGTGGAGTTCTACGGCGACGGCGTGGCCCAGGTGCCGCTCGCCAACCGTGCCACCATCGGCAACATGAGCCCCGAGTTCGGCTCCACCGCCGCCATGTTCCCCATCGACCAGGTCACCCTGGACTACCTGCGCCTCACCGGCCGTTCCGAGGAGCAGCTGGCGCTGGTGGAGGCCTACGCCAAGCGCCAGGGCCTGTGGCACGACCCCTCGGTGGAGCCGGCCTTCTCCGAGTACCTCGAGCTGGACCTGTCCACCGTGGTGCCCTCGATCGCGGGCCCCAAACGCCCGCAGGACCGCATCGTGCTCAGTGAGGCCAAGGAGTCCTTCCGCGAGGTGCTGCCCTCCTACACCGGGGACGACGCGCTCGCCGGTGGCGGTGCCGACAGCCCCGACCCGGCCGAGTCCGGCTCCTTCCCGGCCTCGGATCCCGCCTCCCCGCAGTCCGACAACGATTCCGGCGGCCAGGCACCGGCTGAGCACCACCAGGTCAGCGGCCGCGCCACCCGCCCCACCGAGGTGGAGGGCCACGACTTCACGATCGACCACGGCATCGTCTCGATCGCCTCGATCACCTCGTGCACCAACACCTCGAACCCCTCGGTGATGATGGCCGCGGGTCTGTTGGCCAGGAACGCCCTGGAGCGCGGCCTGCAGGCCAAGCCCTGGGTGAAGACGTCGATGGCCCCCGGTTCCCAGGTGGTCACCAACTACTACACGCGCGCCGGGCTGTGGCCGGCACTGGAGGGGCTGGGCTTCCACCTGGTGGGCTACGGCTGCACCACCTGCATCGGCAACTCCGGGCCCCTGGCCCCGGAGATCTCCGACGCGATCGCCGAGAACGACCTGGCCGTCACCGCGGTGCTCTCGGGCAACCGCAACTTCGAGGGCCGGATCAACCCCGACGTGAAGATGAACTACCTGGCCTCCCCGCCGCTGGTCATCGCCTACGCACTGGCGGGCACCATGGACTTCGACTTCGAGAACGACCCGCTGGGCACGGACCAGGAGGGCAACGAGGTCTACCTCAAGGACATCTGGCCCAGCCCCACCGAGGTGGAGCAGGTCATCGCCGAGAACATCTCGCAGGAGATGTTCACCGAGGACTACAAGGACGTCTTCACCGGCGACGAGCGCTGGCAGAGCCTGGAGACCCCGGAGGGCGCCACCTTCGAGTGGGACCCCGAGTCCACCTACGTGCGCAAGCCCCCGTACTTCGAGGGCATGGGCATCGAGCCGGATCCGGTCCAGGACATCACCGGCGCCCGCGTGCTGGTCAAGCTGGGCGACTCCACCACCACCGATCACATCTCGCCGGCGGGCTCCATCAAGGCCGACTCCCCGGCCGGCCGGTACCTGCGTGAGCACGGCGTGGAGCGCAAGGACTTCAACTCCTACGGCTCCCGCCGCGGCAACCACGAGGTGATGATCCGCGGCACCTTCGCCAACATCCGCATCAAGAACCAGCTGCTGGACGGTGTGGAGGGCGGCTACACGAAGAACTTCCTGACCGGTGAGCAGGAGTTCATCTACGACGCCGCCCAGGCCTACGCCGAGAAGGACATCCCCCTGGTGGTCCTGGCAGGCAAGGAGTACGGCTCCGGCTCCTCCCGCGACTGGGCCGCCAAGGGCACCAAGCTGCTGGGCGTCCAGGCCGTGATCACCGAGAGCTTCGAGCGCATCCACCGCTCGAACCTGATCGGCATGGGCGTGCTGCCGCTGCAGTACCCCCAGGGCGAGACCGCTGACTCCCTTGGGCTCGACGGCACCGAGACCTTCGACATCACCGGCGTCACCGCGATGAACGACGGCGACACCCCGAAGACGGTCCAGGTCAAGGCCACCAAGGAGGACGGCTCGGAGGTGACCTTCGATGCCGTGCTGCGCATCGACACCCCCGGTGAGGCGGCCTACTTCCGCAACGGCGGCATCCTGCAGTACGTGCTGCGCTCGCTGGTGAAGGCGTGATCGCTGCATTTCGCACGCTGACCCCGGGATCCGCTGAGCGCATGGTCCGCTGATCTACCCGGTGCCCGACGGCCCGGGCGGAGGAGACTCCGCCCGGGTCGTCGGCGGTCTGCGGGTCCGCTTCGCCGCACTCGAGGTGTTTTGCTGCACCGTCTCCCGTCTGGTCTGCACGGCGTTGCACACCTCCCCGATACGTCGTGAACCACCGGTGAAGATCTGCACAGATGTGACCATGCTTCCCGTCATCACAGGTCATCGCGTCGTACTCTGGTGTGCGTTCCGCAGTCGTGATCGAGGAGGATCCCCGCGTGTCCACCACTCAGGAGCATCCCGTCGTGCATGCACAGCCCGCTGCCTCCCGCGAGGCCCTCGAGCCCGCGGGTTCCGCCGTCCCCGGGTCGCTGCTGGCGGACATCGATGCCACGGGCGATCCCGCACAGCCGGGGCAGGCCGACGTGGAGATCCCCGGTGATCCCGCCGCACTGCGCGCACTGCCCCCCGGGGTCCTGCCGGCGCTGGCCCGCACCCTGCGTCGGCGCCTGCTGGAGATCACCTCACGGTCCGGAGGGCACCTGGGGCCGAACCTCGGAGTGGTGGAGCTGACCATCGCCCTGCACCGCGAGTTCGACTCCCCGCGAGAGGCGATCGTGTTCGACACCGGTCACCAGGCCTATGTGCACAAGATGCTCACCGGCCGCGCCGGCCTCGAGGGCCTGCGCAGCGCTGGGGGAGTGTCGGGCTACCCGGATCGCGGGGAGTCCGAGCACGACGTGGTGGAGAACTCCCACGCCTCGGGCTCCATCGCCTGGGCCCATGGAATCGACCGTGCTCGCCGCCTCGCTGGGGATCCGGCCACCACTGTCGCCGTGATCGGTGACGGTGCGCTCACCGGGGGCGTGGGGCTGGAGGCGCTCAACGAGCTGGCCTCCGACATCGGCACCCGCACCGTGGTGGTCCTCAACGACAACACCCGCTCCTACGCCCCCACGGTCGGCGGCCTCGCCCGGCACCTGCAGGACCTGCGCGACGGCACCGTGAGTGCCGGGGAGGATCTGTTCACCGCCCTGGGCCTGCACTACATCGGCCCCATCGACGGCCACGACCATGCCGCCCTGGCGCCGGCCCTCGCCCAGGCGCGCATCGCCGCGGAGGATCCTGCCTCCTCGGGCGTGGTCCTCCACGTGGTCACCCGCAAGGGCGCCGGATTCGAGCGCGCCGAGGCCGATGTCATGGACCACTGGCACGCCACCGGCCCCTTCGAGATCGAACCGCCCACCGAGGCCGAGGTCTACCCGCCGGCCGAGGCCCCCGCCCCTACGACCACCTGGACCGCATGCTTCGGCGAGGCGGTGCTGGAGGCCGCTCGAGCGGACGGGCGCGTGGTCGCCCTCAGCGCCGCCATGGTGGACCCCGTGGGCCTGACCCCGATGCAGCGCGAACTGCCCGGCCGGGTGCTTGACGTGGGCATCGCGGAGCAGCTGGCGATGGACACCGCCGCCGGCCTCGCCCATGGCGGCGCCAAGCCCGTGCTCGCGCTCTACTCCACGTTCCTCAACCGCGCCTTCGACCAGCTGCTGCTGGACGTCGCCCTGCACGGCGAGGACGTCACCGTCACCCTGGACCGTGCCGGCGTCACTGGTGACGACGGCCCCAGCCACCACGGCATCTGGGACCTCGCGGTGACCGCCCAGGTGCCGGGCGCCTCTCTATGGGCACCGCGCGACGGTGAGCGCCTGGCCGAGGCGCTCCCATCGGCCCTGGGCACCGGTGGCCCGTCGGTGGTGCGCTTCCCGAAGGGCGCCTGCCCGTCAGAACTGCCGGCGACGGCCAGGATCGATGCCGGTGACGTGCTGGCCGGTGATCCCGAGCTGCCGATCGACGTGCTGGTGGTCTCCATCGGCGCCCTCGCGCACCGTGCGGTCGAGGCGGCGCGATCACTGCGCGAGCAGGCGGGGGCCGATGGCCCGAACGTGGTCGTCCTCGACCCGGTGCAGGCCCTGCCGCTGTCCTCGTCGATCGTCGACCTGGCGGCCTCCGTGGGTGCGGTGGTCACGGTGGAGGACGGCGTGGCCGAGCGCGGCATCGGCGCGGCCCTCGCGGTGCGGCTCGCACAGCGCGCCACGGTGGGCACCCCGATGCCGCCGGTGCGCACCCTCGGGGTCATCCAGGAGTTCATCCCGCACGCCAAGAGGGATGCGATCCTGGCGGAGAACGGCCTGGACGCGGCGGGGATCGAGGCATCGATACGCTCCGTGCTCGGGTGAGAACGGGGTGAAGACCGCTCGCGCCGACGGCGCGGGGGCGTGCATCCTGGTGCCATGAGCTCCATCTCCCCGACGCCGGACGGTCCGACTGCGCCGGACCCCTCGACCGTGCCGAACGGCCCGACCTCCGATAGCCACCTTCTCGCCCTGCAGCGTGACTTCCGGCTCACCTCCATCGAGCCGATGAGCCTCACGCGCTTCGCGCGGGTCCATCGTGCGGTGACGTCCACGGGGGAGCACGTCGTGGCCAAGGTGACCGATACCCGGGCAGAGGCGATGGCCCGGTGGACGCGAGCCCTCGCAGATGCAGGGGTCACTGTGGTGAGCGCGGTGGCCGGGCCCCTCGAGCTGGATGGCAACCAGTGGGTGCTCTACCCGTTCATCGACGGGGAGTCCTACACCGCGACCACCGAGCAGATCCGATCCGCCGGTGACCTGCTGGGACGCCTTCACGCGACGCAGGTGCCCACGGACGGCCTGCGCGCGTACTCCCATCCGGACACCGAGCGTGCCGATGTCGACTCCGATCTCGGCACCCTGCGCGATGTCGTCACCGCGCATCTGCCGTGCGAGGAGGCCGATGCCGCCCTGGCGGGTCTCACCGCCCTCGCCGATCGCTGGTGGGAGCACTCCTGGCCAGCTCTGAGGGCACGGGATGCCGAACTGCCGCGCACCGGGGTCAGCTCGGACTACAAGGCTTCCAACGTCGTCTTCACCCCGACCGGCCCGGTACTCGTGGATCCCGACAACGGCGGCGTGGAGCCTCGGCTGCTCGACCTGGCGATGGCGCTGGTGCTGTTCCACTGCGAGTGCCCTGGTGCACCGGCCCGGATGATGAACCACGAGGAATGGGAAGTGTTCGCCCGCTCATACGGCGAGCACGTGACGCTCACGCCGGCCGAGCACGAGCTGTGGTCGGCGGCCGTGGACCACATGTGGTGGGAGGAGGGTACCTGGGTGCTCGAGGACAACGATGAACAGGCCTGGGCGGATCCGGTGCAGGGGGGCTACCTGCGGTCGTTGGCGCTGTGGGATCCGAGCGGGTACCGGCTTCCCTGACCCCGGCAGCCGGATCCGTCCTGCTGCGTTCTGCCCGGAACCCGCTGGGGCATGGTCATCCCCGGAGCGCGATCGCCCGGTCCGATGCTCCAGGACCCTCCCCATCATGCCTCCATCCACAGACGCAGCTGCGCTGTGTCGAATGTCGGAGGCGCTCGGTACTGTCATCCCTACCGAATAGATGCTCGAATCCACCGCGAGTTGAAATCCACTGCGAAGGTCGGATCCGCCGCGAGGGTCGAATCCACGTCGATCGAAGAGGGGGCGGCTGTGCACGGGACATCCACGAGCGCGGCGCACGAGTCGCCGCTGCTGAACGTCACCGCGTCGGCGAGCAAAGCAGTCAGAGCCCTGGTGGAGCTCGCCTGTGACTGCACAGGGCACGAAGCACCCGCTCCTGCGCTCGGCTCGGCCCCTCCCGATCACGCGCTGGTAGAGACCATCGGCCAGATCGAACGCATGAAGAACTCCTTGGATGCTGCTCAGAGCCGATTGGAAGTGCAGCTTCGCCATGTGCGGGTCCGAGCCGAACGCGAGGCCGGGCTCCCCGCGGCGAAGGCCGGCAGCGGCGTCGGGCACGAGGTCGGCCTGGCCCGTCGCATCTCCCCGGCTGCCGCCGGGAACCAGCTCAGCCTGCGTCGGGTGCTCGTGGAGTCGTTGCCACGTACCCTCGCGCTGCTGGAGGCCGGAGAGATCTCCGGCTGGGCGGCCGAGGAGGTCTCCCGGGCCGTCATCGTCCTGGACGACGACGAACGCGCCACCGTGGATGCCGAGATCGCTGCCCGCCTGCCGGAGCTCACCGCGCGGGGAGCCGGCCGGGTTGCCCGTGCAGTTGCTGATCGGCTGAACGCCAAGGCCGCTGTCGAGAGAGTGCGCCGCAACACTGCTCAGCGCACCGTCACCCAGCGCGCAGCGGGGGAGGGAATGATGCGCCTGACCGCGCTGCTTCCCACCCATGAGGGCGTTGCCACCTACGCGGCGCTGGCCCAGGCCGCGAGCGCAGCGAAAGCCACGGGCGATCAACGATCGCGCGGCGCCGTCATGACCGACACCCTCATGCAGAGGGTCACCGGCACCGCCGAGGGGGAGGTCGTCCCCGTCGAGATCCACCTGCTCATGACCGACACCGCACTCCTGGGGGACGGAGCCGACGTCGCCCTGATCGACGGACACCCCATCCCCGGCCCGGTGGCCCGGAACCTGGCCCTGACCGGCGCGCTGTTCCCCGAGACGCAGCTACGGGATCCCGATGCCGCGGGGGCCGCTCCCTCCGCGGCGCAGCATCGGCCCGCTCCAGGCGCAGCGCCTGCACCGGTGCGGTGGATCCGTCGTCTGTACGCGGATCCGGTCAGCGGTGACCTCACGGCCATCGACGCCCGTCGCCGGGTCTTTGCCGGCCAGGTACGCGCCTTCATCAGCGCACGCGATCAGCGCTGCCGCGGGCCGTGGTGCGATGCCCCGATACGCCACGTGCATCACGTGCACGGGTACGCTCGCGGTGGGGAGACCACCCCCGCCAACGGGGTCGGGACGTGCGAGCGGCTAAACCACGTAGCAGAGCTGCCCGGGTGGAGCACTCGGATCAGCGGCGAGGGAGGTGGCGGTGATCTGATCCTCACAGCACCCAGCGGGCACAGCTATCGGTCCCGTCCGCCGCGCCTGCGGGAGGAGCTGTGCGCTGAGCCATCGGTTTCCGGCGGTGCGGGGCACTCGGTGCCGCCCGATGAGGGGGCGATGGATCCATGGCAGCCCGAGGGCGCGGGGGAGCAGGACTTCCCCTATCCGCCATGGCAGGTGGTGGAGGAGTGGTTCGTCCCTGACTCCTGGATCCCGGTGGAGGACCTCGAGCCGTTCTGATCGGCCCCGATGGGAGACGTGGCGGCGGCGACGGGATCCGCGGTGCCCGCAGTGGAAAGCGCGATGAACGGTGGGATCACCGGAAGAACTGTGCGCTCACAGAAGCACCGGCACACCCGGCCGCGCGGTGAGCACGATCGGATCGCCGTCAGTCACGTACAGGGTGTGCTCGGCGTGGGCGCCGCGGGATCCGTCCGCCGAGCGCTGCGTCCAGCCGTCGACCTCGTCGACCACCAGCTCATGGGTGGTGGGCATCAGGAACGGCTCGACGGTGATCAGCTGCCCGGCCACCAGCTCGGCGCCACTGCCGGGCACGCCCTTGTTCGGCACGAAGGGCGCCTCGTGCATAGTCCGGCCCACGCCGTGCCCGCCGAACTGCTCGTTGATCGTGTAGCCCAGCCGTTGAGCCTCGTTCATCACCGCGTGGCCGATGTCGCCCACGGTGCTGCCGGCCCGCACCTGACGGATCCCCGCCCACATCACCGACTCGGTGTCGGCGATCAGACGGAGGTCCTCCTCCCGGGCCTCGCCCACCACGAAGGACACGCAGGAGTCGGCCACCCAGCCCTCCACCTCCACGGCGAAGTCCAGCGAGACCAGATCGCCGTCGGCCAGCACCTGGTCGCGGGGCCGGCCGTGCAGCACCCCGTCATTGACCGACGTGCAGATCACGTACCCGAACGGCGATGCCCCGAAGACGGGGTGGTAGTCGAGGTAGCAGCTGGTGGCGCCGGCCTCGCGGATCATCTCGTGCGCGCGGGCGTCCACCTCCAGCAGGTTCCAGCCCACGTCCACGGTGCTGCTGAGCTCCGACAGCACCGAGGCCACGAACTGGCCTGCGGGGCGGGTCTGCTCGAGCGCGGGCAGCTCCAGCGTGGAGTCCCGGCGGCGTCGACGGCGCCCGCGGATCATCGGGCGCTCCCGTCTGCCGCGGCGGTGATCCGGTCAGCAGGGCCAGGGCCCGCCTCAGCGGCTCCGGGTGCCGTATCGCTGTGCCAGGTCACCAGGCGCGCCCCCACCCAGGCGATTCCGGCCGCGAACAGGGCGGCCCCCAGCAGGTGGAAGAACACCAGCAGCTCGGGCAGTCCGGTGAAGTACTGGACGTATCCGATCACACCCTGGACCGCGGTCAGCGCCACCAGCGCCCAGGCCGAGACCCGGGCCTGCGCGCTGCGGGGATCGCGGTGCAGGAGCACCAGCAGTACCGCGAGCAGGGCGCAGAAAAGCCACACCGAGGCCGCGTGGATCTGGGAGATCAGGCGAGGGTCGATGGCGATGCGCGTGATCTCCCCGTCGTCACCGGAATGTGGGCCGGTTCCGGTGACCAGGGTTCCCAGCACCAGCACGGTGAAGCCGAGGGCGGCGATCGCGGCGTACAGTGCGACCGTCGACCAGGGCACCGTGCGCCGTGCCGTGCCGTCGCCCTCGTACAGGCGCACCACCAGCACGGTGGAGGCCGCGACGATCACCGGCGAGATCAGGAAGTGGGGGCTCACCAGCCCCGGGTGCAGATCCAGCCGCACCACGAAGGCACCGATGATCGCCTGCAGGGCGGTGCCGATCAGCGGAACCCAGGCCAGGCGCCGGAAGCCCACGCCCTTGTGGCGCAGCCAGCGCCAGGACACCAGCAGCACCGCGATGGCGAAGACCCCCAGCACACCGGTGAGGGTGCGGTTGCCGAACTCCACGAAGGGGTGGATGCCGGCCTCCAGTGTGAGCTCCGGGGTGAACTGCCCGGGCTCGCAGTTGGGCCAGGTGGAGCAGCCCAGCCCGCTTGCCGTCAGGCGCACCGCCCCGCCGGACAGGATGATCCCCATCTGGCAGATCAGGTTCCCCCAGAAGGCGATCGCCGCGATCCGTGCGCGAGATGCGGCAGACCACGAGGGCAGGCGCGGATCGGGCTGGGTGCTGAGCCGGCCGTGCTGCTCGGGCAGCGGATCGGACGGGTGCGGCACGGTGGTCTCAGCGGGCTGGGAGGACATGGCGACGATTCTAAGGATGTCGTCTGGACGTGCGGTCCCGCGCAGCAGCGTCGAGGTCGAATGCGACGGAGTCCTCATCCGGATGAGCGGAGGACGAGTCGGCCCCGACGGTCCGGTGCCGAAAACGGACTCAGCTGTCCGTCCAGCGGAACCAGCGGATCACCGCGAGCACACCGCCCACCGCCCACACCAGCAGAACCAGGAACGAGCCGACCAGCAGGGGCCCACCGCCCAGGCCAGCCCGCATCAGCTCGCCGAGGGCGCCCGAGGGCAGCAGATCCACCAGACCCCGCAGGATCCGAGGGTAGCTGACCAGGGGGAACGCGATACCACCGACGGAGACGAACAGCAGGAAGAGCAGATTGGACACAGCCAGCACCGCTTCGGTGCGCAGCGTTCCGGCCACCAGCATCCCCAGGGAGCCGAAGGCGACGGTCCCGGTCAGCCACACCGGCACCAGCAGCAGCAGTCCGGCCACCTCCGGGCGCCAGCCCAGCGCGATCCCCAGCAGGCTCAGCACCAGGACCTGCAGCACGTGGACGCCCAGCGTGGCGAGGATCTTGCCGGCCAGGTAGCCGTCGCGGCCCAGGGGAGTGGTGGCGACCCAGCGCAGCACGCCGTTGCGCCGGTCGAAGCCGGTCTGGATGGCCTGGGAGGTGAAGGAGGTGGACACCAGGGCCGTGGCGAGGGTGGCGGCCATGGCGGTGTCGACGGGGGCGACGTCCTCGAGGCGCCCCACCGGGAGCAGGCGCAGGCCGATCAGCACCAGCGCCGGCATCACGATGGCGACCAGGATCTGCTCCCCGTTGGTCAGCAGGATGCGCGCTTCCAGCGCGGCGTGCGAGAGGATCCGGCGCAGCGGGGGAGCAGGGGCGGTCACGTGGGTGCTCACTGGTGCACCATCCTTAGTGCGGCCTTGTTCGGTAA
>NZ_JALXKT010000066.1:0-16343 GCF_025144775.1 Brachybacterium sp. p3-SID957
ATCGGGATCGACATCATGACCCCGTCGCGAAGGACTCCCGATGACCACCGCCGCCCAGGCCGCTCCCCCGCCCTCCCCCGACACCTCCGGCCACCCCGTCGCGCTGCGCGCCCGCGCCGTGACCCGCACCTACGGCAGCGGCGCCGGCACCGTCACGGCGCTGGACGCCGTGGACCTCGACATCGCCCGCGGCGCCTTCACCGCGATCATGGGCCCCTCCGGCTCGGGCAAGTCGACGCTGCTGCACGTGCTCGCGGGCCTCGACGAGGTCACCTCCGGCTCGATCGAGCTCGAGGGCACCGAGATCACCTCGCTGCGCGACGATGCCCTGACCCGACTGCGGCGCGAGCGGATCGGCTTCGTGTTCCAGTCGTTCAACCTGCTGCCGATGCTGACCGCGGAGCAGAACATCCTGCTCCCCCTCGAGCTGGCCGGCACCCGCGTGGACCGCGCCTGGCTGGACACCCTCACCTCCGCCTTCGGGATCGCGGACCGGCTCGACCACCTGCCCTCGCAGCTCTCCGGAGGACAGATCCAGCGCGTGGCGATCTCCCGCGCGCTGGTCACCTCCCCGGCCGTGGTCTTCGCCGACGAGCCGACCGGCAACCTCGACTCCCGCACCACCGAGGAGGTGCTGGACTTCCTGCGCCTCTCGGTGGACGAGTTCGGCCAGACCGTCGTGATGGTCACCCACGAGCGCGACGCCGCCGAGCGCGCCGACCGGATCCTCACCCTCGCCGACGGCCGGATCGCCTCCGACGAGGACCTGCGCGGGACCCGCACCGCGCGCTCCGCGCGTCACGGGCAGGAGCAGCGCTGATGGCCCGCTCCACCGTGAAGCTGACCCCGGTGCGCCGCCACCTCGCCGCGGTCGTCACCATCGCCCTGTCCTGCGCCTTCGTCGCGATCATGGTGCTGGCCGGGAGCCTGATGCAGGCCTCCCTGCGCTCCCAGGCCTCCCAGATGTACGAGGGCGCGGACCTGGAGGTCCAGCGCGAGCTGTCCGATGAGGACTGGGCCTCCGAGGAGCCGCTTCCGGCCCCCGAGGTCGAGGGCGCCGAGGCCGTGTGGCCCGCGCCCCGCAGCTATCTCGAGGCGAGCTCGACGAGCGGCAGCGGGTTCTTCGAGGCCACGATGCTCCCGCCCGGCCAGGAGGACTCCCTCGAGGAGGGCTCCGCCGCCGGTGCCGAGTCCGAGATCGTGCTCTCCCGCTCCGCCGCCGACGCCCTCGAGGTGGGGGTCGGCGACCCGATCACCGTGCAGGGCTCCGGCCCGGCCAGGGGCGAGGACCCCGCGCAGGAGACGGAGCGGACGCTCACCGTCTCCGGCATCGCCGTCGACCCCGCCGGCGCAGTCTTCGGCGGCACCCCGCGCCTGATGCTCCAGGACGTCAACGCCGCCGCCCTGCTCGGGCCGACCGCCGGGACGACCACCGACACCTGGCTCGCCACGGTCCCCGACGGCGAGGACCCCGCCGCGGTGGCCGAGGCCGCCTCGGCCTCCGCCGCCGAGGGCATCACCGTGCGCGGCGTCGAGGAGGCCGAGGAGGAAGCCGCCAGCGCCCTCATGCAGGGCTTCGGAGCGCTCGGGATGTTCCTCGGCGTGTTCGTGGTGATCGCGCTGTTCACCAGCGCCGTCGTCATCGCGAACACCTTCGCCGTCACGCTCGCGCAGCGCACCCGCTCCCTCGCGCTGCTGCGCACCCTCGGCGCGACCCGCGCCCAGGTCCGCTCCGTGGTGCTGCGCGAGTCGCTGCTGGTCGGGCTGCTCGGCGCGGCGGTCGGCGTGGTCGCCGGGCACCTGCTGGTCCAGGCCGCGCTCGCGGGCGCCGCCGGGCTCGGCTGGCTGAACGGCGTCGCCCCGGTGCCGGTGAGCCTGTGGTCGGTGCTGCTTCCGCTGCTGGCGGGCGTCGCGATCGCCGTGCTCGCGAGCCTCGCCCCGATGCGCTCCGCCACCCGGGTCGCGCCGCTGCAGGCGCTGCGCCCGCAGCCGCCCGCCGTCACCCGCGGGCTCGGGGTGCGCGGCGTGCTGGGCCTGGTGGCCGTGGTGCTCGGCGTGGCCGCGCTCGTCGGCGGCACCGCGCTGGCCCTGAACGGGGTCGCCGCGCTCGGCATCCTCGCTGCGATCAGCGGCGGGGTGCTGAGCTTCACCGGCGTGATGCTCGTGCTCGTCACGCTCACCCGGCCCCTCGCGGCCCTCGCCGCCCGTCTCGGGGCGCTGCTGGGCGGGCTGCCCGCCCGGATCGCCGGGGCGAACGTGGCCCGCAACCCGCGCCGCAGCGCGGCGACGATCGCGGCCCTCCTGATCGGCACCACGCTCATGACGATGATGACTGTCGGCGCCCGCACTGCGGAGGCGACCCTGACCTCGGAGCTGGACTCCCGTCGGCCGATCGACCTGGTCCTCTCCGCGGAGGCGATGCCCGAGGATGCCGCCGAACGGGTCGCCGCGATCGAGGGCATGGATGCCGCCCACGCCGGGGAGCGCGGGGACGTCGAGGTCGGCGCCGGCGAGCCGATGACCCTGTACTCCGTGACCCCCGAGACGGTGCGGGAGGTCTCCCACCGTCCCGAGATGGCGGACGAGCTCGCCGACGGCACGGTGCTGCTCGGCCAGGAGCGGGCCGAGCGCTTCGGGGTCCACGACGGCCAGGTCCTCTCCCTCGAGGGGGCCGACGGGCAGAGCCACGACCTGCGCGTCCAGGTGGATGCGAACCTGCAGATGTCGCTGGTGACCCCGGCGACGCTCGAGCAGCTCCTCGGGGAGGGGACCACCCCGGTCGTGCTCGCTGACTTCGCCGATCCCGGCACCGCCGAGCGCGAGGGGATCGACGTGTTCGAGCTGCTCTCCTCGGTCGACGAGCTCTCCGCTTCCGAGGGCTTCGAAGGGGCGAGCAGCGTTCCCGGCGGCGCCGAGCGCGAGTCCTACGCGCAGATCCTCGACATCCTGCTGGGCATCACCGTGGCTCTGCTCGCGGTCGCGGTGCTCGTCGCCCTGGTCGGGGTCGCCAACACGCTCAGCCTCGGTGTGGTCGAGCGCACCGGGGAGAACGCGCTGCTGCGCGCCCTGGGCACGACGCGCCGGCAGATGCGGGCGATGCTCGGCTGGGAGGGAGTGCTGCTTGCCGCGGTCGGCGCCGTGCTGGGGCTGCTGATCGGGTCCCTCTACGGCGTGCTCGGGATCATCGCACTGCTGGGCTCGACCTATCCGGTCTCGATCACGATCCCCTGGGGCCGCCTCGTGATCGTGCTGGTGCTGGCCCTCGCCGCCGGGGCGCTGGCCTCGGTCCTGCCGGGCCGCGCCGCCGCGCGCACCGCCCCGGCCGCCGCCCTCGCCTCCGCGGAGTGAGGAGCTGAGGACAAAGGCGGTCGACGGCGCGGGCACGCTCCCACCGCCGCGGTGCCCGCCGGACGACCGTCGTCCGGCGGGCCCGCAGGCTGTCATAAGCGGCGGAGCGGGAGCGGTCCTACGGGACTCAGTCCTGCCGCGGCAGCGGGGTGGAGCGCACCAGCTGCAGCAGCAGGAGGAAACCCGCCACCGCGAGCACCAGTGCGAGGGCTCCCTGCCAGTACAGTCCGCCGCGCAGCAGGCTGGCACCCACCAGCGCCTGGAACAGCTGCCAGGTGATCCCGTAGCCCAGCCCGAACCGGCCCCGCAGCAGCACGGAGCGAGCAGCGATCGCGGCCCCCAGGGTGAACACCAGCAGGAACACCCCCAGGGCGATCATCAGCCCAGGTCTCGCGCCTGCGGTACCGGACAGCCAGAAGGACGCGGTGGCCGCCGCTGCGATCATCAGCGCCTCGAGCGCCAGCACCAGAGCCGCTGCAGGGCGGATCTGGGGACGCGGATCGTCCTGGGTCTCCGGGGTCGGGCTCCCGGGGCGAGGGGTGGAGGGCATGGAGGAACTGTAACGGGCAACGGGCAGGCGCGGCCCACTCGCACCGGGCTGGACGATCGGGCGTTCCGGATCAAGTCCCTACCGTGTGGGAAGTGCCACCCAGCTGGAGCGAGAAGACCCTTGTAGCCAGGTCAGCCGCGCCAGACAATGGGTTACGGCCCATTTCCGCGAAGGGTCCCGGGGCCTCCCTCCGGGCCTCGTCCCCGCGGGAGCGGGGCCCTGAGACCGAGACCGTCCCGCCCAGGACGACCCCCGTCGCGCCTCACCCTCCGAGGTGGTGCGGGACGTTCAGGAAAGAGAGAGTGACGATGGACTGGCGCCACCGTGCCGAGTGCCTCAACCATGATCCCGAGCTGTTCTTCCCGATCGGGAACACCGGACCGGCGATCACGCAGATCCAGGAGGCCAAGGCGGTGTGTCAGAAGTGCGACGTCATGACCGCGTGCCTGAAGTTCGCCCTCGAGACGGGGCAGGACTCGGGTGTCTGGGGCGGTCTGTCCGAGGATGAGCGCCGCTCCCTCAAGCGCCGCAACGCTCGCGCCCGTCGCGCGGGCTGATCGCGCAGGGGTGCCGCACCGCGCGGGCTGACCGCGCAGGGGTGCCCGGAGCACCCATCGGATGTGCTGCGTACCCGTCGGCCACGCTCGTGCTCGTCTGGCGCACTGACGGGGGCGGAGCCTTTGCGCTCCGGATCAGGTGCTGATCGGGTCGAGGTACACCTCGATCGATGCACGGGTGCCGCCCTCGGGGCGGTCGTGCCAGGTGAGGGTGCCGCCCAGCTGCCCCTGCACCAGGGTCTGGGCGATGTTCGTGCCCAGCCCGCTCGGCTTGGACGATCCCATGCCGACGCCGTCGTCCTCGATGTCGATGACCAGGTGCGAACCGGTGCGGGCACTGCGCACGGTGAGCGTTCCGCCGGTCTCCGAGAGCCCGTGCTCGACGGCGTTGGTCGCCAGCTCCGTCACCACCAGGGCCAGGGGCGTAGCCTCCTCCGCGCGGATGGAGCCTGCCCGTCCGATCTTCTCCGTGCGCACCTCCACCTGGGAATCGGTCAGGCGCGGGGTGCCCGCGCGATGCACCGAGGCGCTGGCCGCGTCCACGGCCAGGCGCAGGCAGCGGTCGATCACCTCGTCGAAGTACACGGCCTCCTGGGAGCCCTGCAGCAGGGCCTCGTGGACCAGGGCGATGGTGGACACGCGACGCATCGCCTCGGTGAGCGCCTCGCGGGCCTCATCGCTCTTCATCCGCCGGGACTGCAGGCGCAGCAGGGCCGCGACCGTCTGCAGGTTGTTCTTCACCCGATGGTGCACCTCACGGATGGTGGCGTCCTTGGTGATCAGCTCGCGTTCCCGCCGCCTCAGCTCGGTCACGTCCCGCACCAGGATCACCGCACCGATCCGCCGGCCGTTCTCGGTCAGCGGCACGGCCCGCAGCGACAAGGTGCCTCCCCTGGCCTGCATGTCGGAGCGCCAGGCGGCCCGACCCATCAGCACCAGCGGCAAGGACTCGTCCACCGGGACACGGCTCTGCAGCACCCCGGTGGAGAGCTCCGCGAGCGTGGTGCCAGCCATGTCCCCCTCGATGCCGAAGCGGTGGAACGCCGACAGGGCGTTGGGCGAGGCCCACTGCACGACTCCCTGGTCGTCGAGCTCCACCACGCCGTCGCCCACGCGCGGTGCACCGCGCCGCGGCGGGATCGGTGCGCCCTCGATGGGGAACGCGCCCTGTTCGAGCATGCGCAGCAGGCGCATGCCCAGCTGCTCCTGCTTCGCCCCACTGTCCGACGGGGCACCGTTCTGCGCCGGGGACTCCACGGCGAGCGCCGCCAGCGTGATGCCGTTCTTGCGCACCGGTACCACGAGACCGCGGGCCTCGCGCCCCTCTCGGCGGATGCTGTGCGCCGTGCGGGCGGGCTCTGCTCCCCCGAGCAGCTGCGAGATCTCCGGCGCCTCGCCCTTCTCCAGCACGATGCCGACGGGGTCCTCGTAGTAGACGGTGGAACCGGTGGCCGGGCGGCAGTGCGCCACCGCCATCGGCTTCCCCTCGCGCTGGACCCACAGCACCAGATCGGCCCGCAGCAGGTCCGAGACGAGGTTCCAGTCCCCGACCAGGTGCTGGAGCCACTCAGCCCCCTTCTCGGTGAACCCGGCGGAGTCGGCGACGTACTTGGAGAGGCTGGCCATGGATCAAGGATAGGGGCGCAGGCCCGGGCCCCTGTCCGGGCTGGCATAGGCTGAGCGGGTATCCCCTCGGAAGGAAGACGATGAGAGTCCACGAGACGCTGACCCTGCCCCTGTCCGCTAACGAGGCCGCCGCGATGTATGCCGATCCGGCCTATGCGGAGATCCGCCGGGACGCACTCGGCGCCAACGGCGCCACCTCCTCCGTGGACGGAGATCCCGCCGGCGCGTTCACCGTGCGCACCGAGCTGGTGCTGCCCACGGATCGAGTCCCGGAGGTGGCGCGTCGTTTCGTCGGCTCCCGCCTCACCGTGCACGAGGAGCAGAGCTGGTCGGCTCCGGCCGGGGACGGTTCCCGCACCGGCCGCAACCGCCTCGAGGTGGCCGGCATGCCTGCGGGCATCGAGGCGGCCGTCAAGCTGATCCCTGCCGGGGATGATTCCTGCACCCTGGACATCGACGGGGACCTGACGGCCAAGGTGCCGCTGATCGGCGGGCGGCTGGAGAAGGCGGCACTGCCGTACATCTCCTCGGTGCTGAAGGTCGAGCAGAAGGCGGCAGCGACCTACCGGGAGCGGCGGGTCTGAGAGGTCACGCCCCGGGGCGGTCCACGTGCACCAGCGCCCCGGGCCCCTCGGAGGAATCGAACCACAGCAGTGCGGGATCGGTGTCGTCCTGCTCCGCGGTCCGGGCATCCTGCTCGGTCACGTGGAAGCTCGCGATGACTGCGCGGGCACCGGTGCGCAGCCGCACCCCGTAGGCACCCCCGCTCGCAGTGTGGGGCTCGACGGCCTGATCGGTGACATCCGCCGCGATCACCAGTGCGCGTGAGGCGGGTGCGGACGCCTGCAGCGCGACGTGGACGGCGTCCTGGATCGCGTCGTACTCGAGGTCCTCGATGTCCTGGCCGGGGCGGTCGGAGCGGGCCTCCGCGGTGACCGCCCAGGCCTCACGCCCGGCGGGCAGGTCGATCTCGCGGCGGGCGGCGAGCAGGGCGGGCCGGTCCTCCGGCGCCAGAGGCAGGTAGATGCGCATGGCGCGATTCTCCCATCACTCGTTCGTCGGGGCCTGCAGCAGTGCGGACTGCACGGCGATGTCACGGATGCCACGGCGCAGCGCCGAGCGCGGTGCGGCCTCGGCCAGCAGCGCCCCGTCCCAGGATGCCGAGCGGCATGTGGTGGTCTCCTCGGGCAGCAGGTGGAGGGCCGCCACGGGGATGCGTGAAGCGATGAGATCCCGCACCCGATCTCCGGGAATGGGGGCCCCGACCCGGTTGACGATCACGTGGAGTTCGGTGACGTCGAGTTCCTGGAGCCTCTCGTGGTCGCGCAGAAGTCTCGTGATGCTCACAGGATCCGCGGCGACCACCGCGACCACCGCGTCTGCCCGCTGCAGGGCGGAGATCGCGGCGGCGTTGCGCTGGGGCGCCACGGTGTCGTAGCTGAGGTCCTCGTCCTCCTCGAGCACAGCGGCCACGTCGACCACCACCGTGCTCCCGCGCCGCAGCAGCGCATCCCACACACCGTCCAGGCCACCGCGGCTCAGCTCCGGCCAGCGGGCAGGCACCCCGATGCCGCTGAGGAACCGCAGCCGCGGCTGTATCAACGGCAGCAGGGACTCGAGCGTGCTCTCGTCGAGGGTGTCGCGATCGTGGGCGCGGCACGCCGCGACGATGCCGGGGGTCTCGTCGAGCACTCCCAGCTGCTGGGAGAGGCTCGGCCCGTAGGTGTCGGCATCCACCAGGATCACCTCCTGCCCTGCAGCGGCGGCCTCGGAGGCGAGGTTGACCGCCATCGTTGAGCGTCCTGGCGCGCCCCCGGGACCCCAGACCGCCACCAGGCGACCTGCTGCCGCGTCCGCGGCCGCGGCGGGCTCGTCCGGCTGCGGGTCGCCGTCCTCCGGGCCATTCACCGCCTCCTCGATGATGGCCAGGATGTGCTCCACCGGCGCGGACGCATCGATCACATGGCGCAGGCCCAGCCCGGTGCGGTCAGTCGCATCCGGTCCGCGCAGACCCACCACGGCGGCTCCGCGCAGCAGATCAGCCAGCGGGTCCCTGCCTAGCCCCCGCACGGACAGATCGATGAGAACCACGTCGCCGACGCCGGCGGCGACCACCGCGAGGGTCTCGGCCAGGTCGGCGCAGCGACGCACCACTCGAGCACGGTGCTCGGCGTCGTGAGCGAGGTCGTGCACGATCCTCACCTCATCGCTGCCCGAGGCGCATAGGACGACGTCGATCACGGCGCGATCCCGTGGGTGCCCGGAACACCGATCACGTCCAGGCGCTCACCCCGGGCGAGGACCTCCAGCAGCGGCCCGACCTGGTCCTTGGGGACCAGGACCTCGACCGCCATCGATCGCATCCCCAGGGAGCTGCCCTCGTCGACGCGGCGCACCACCGCATCGGAGACCAGCAGTTCGGCGCCCTGGCCGGAGGCGTCCTGCACGTCCGAGGGGCGCGTGTGCCAGAGCTCGACCTCAGCTCCGGGCACGACGGATTCGGCCACGGTGGCGTCGACGGGGATCACCACGGGACGCAGCGGGACATCGGCACCCTGGCCGAGCGCCGAGACGGGGAGCAGCTCCCCCGCCTGGATCGTGCGGGTGGCGACCGCACCCTCGGGGACCGCATCGACGGAGCCGACGTACATCGCCTCCTGCTCCCCCAACCTCAGTTCCACAGTGGTGAGCTGATCCGGGTCGATCTCCTCCCCGGGGACGATGGTGCCGCGTGCGACCAGGACCGGTGTGGTCGCCGAGAGCCGCGAGACCAGCAGCGCACCCATCAGCACGCTGGCCACCACCAGGACGATCCCGATGATCAGGCGCGGGTCCTTCCATCGCGGTCGGCGCAGCCTCATGACCGGGGCGGTCACCCCCATGGCATCCTCCTGTCGATCGGAGCGGACTCCTCACCGGCGCCCGACCCATCGGTGGAGCGGACGGTCGGGACCTGCGGGGAGAGTACGTCAGCGATGACGGCGACCGGCAGGCGGCGGCTCCCACTGTGGACAAAGGTTCACTGGGTAGGCTGGAGGGCCTGTTCATCCACAGCTGAACGCCGCTGTCCACAACGGCGCAGACAACCGATCCAGGAATATGACAGCCTTCCCCCTGTCGTGCCGTCTCCACCGGGAGGAATCACCGATGCAGCCTCGCTTCGTGCCGCTGTCTGATGTCGCCGAGATGCTCTCGATCTCCGCCTCCCAGGCGTACGCCCTGGTGAGGTCCGGTGAGCTGCGCGCCATCAAGGTGGGCGGCCGAGGGCAGTGGCGTGTGGAGATGACCGAGCTCGAGTCGTACATCGAACGCAGCTACGCCGCCACGGAGAACCATCTGGAGGAGGAGCGGGCCAGGGAGCGACACAGCCAGCTCTGACCCCCGCCTCACCCGATTCGCATCACCGTGAGTGCGTCGATAACCACGGTCACGCGTCCGGATCCCGGGACCGCACTGGACTCTCCGGTCGGGATCGTCTGCAGGTCGAACGCATCTGCACCCACGGCGGAGATCCTTCCCACCAGCGTTCCCGCGGCCGTCTCCGCTCTCACCGTGGCGCGGTCGCGGGCGATGCGCCGCAGCAGCGCCCCCAGGGGCAGTTCCCGGACGGCTTCCGTCCTTCCTGGTCGCGCCCTGCCGGGCAGTCCCTCCACCAGTGCGATCCGGCGCACGGGCACCAGCAGCATCCCGGCCCTTGACGCCTCCCGCAGGACGACCCATCCATCCCCCACCAGCTCCACCGCACCGCGCACTAGCGTGCTCGTCCCCAGGTGGAGGGTGAGCACAGCTCCGTCGGAGCCGCGCAGGCGGTCGTACAGCGTCAGCTGAGCGCGCTCGGCCCGGGTGAGGTCCTCGGAGACGGCGCGCATCTCCTGGCGCTCATGGTGGGCGAACTGCCCCTCCAGGTCATCGAAGATTCGCTCGAAGCGCATACTGCCCACTGTAGGGTCCCCGCCGCGACGCACCTGACGGCACTTTCGTACCACCGGCGACGTGAGACCGGCACCTTCGTGCCACAAGCGCATGCGATCCGTTGTCCACATGGCACCTATGGCCCATTGTGCGCTGGCCCACATCTCCTTATCTTGCTGTCTATCGGCTCGACCAACACCAAACTGCATCAAACGACACGATCGATTCCGACTCGCGGCGGGGGTGTTCGCCTCCACCGCGGATCGGAAGGGGACAGGGGAACCATGGGCACCGCAGCACCACCTCGACACCGACCGCCGGATCCGACACCGCGCACCGGTTCCGTACCGGTGGCCTCACAACGGCCGCTGGACACAGCCGAGGCCATGCCCCGCCCGGCCTCGGCAGTGACTGCGGTGGTGCTGTCGGCTGCCGGACTCGCCGTGCTCTCGGTGCTCGCACGCGGTCTGCTCCCCCAGGCGCTCGAGGGCCACGCCGAGGCCGCCCTGCTGGCCTGGGTGCTGATCGCACTCGCCTCCGTGGGCGTCGTGCTGTGCGCCTACCTCGTGGTGGTGTGGACCCTGGTGGCAGCAGCCCTCGTCCTCGGACCTGCTTCCCGGTCCGGCCGCGCACTGGTGGCCGCACTGCGTGTGATCGCTCCACGTGTCGCTCGGCGGCTCACGATCGGCGCTGCGATCGCCGGCGCGACCTCCGGGCTCATCCTGGGCCCAGCCACAGCGGTCTCCCTCGACGACCAGCCTGCCCAGGCCTCGCTCTCCGGTACGACCTCCCACTCCCTGGGCATCGATCCCCCGGCCCCAGCATCGGTCGAGACGGACCGCGCGGCTGCCGAGCACTCATCACGGGAGCGGGGAGCCGCCCTCGCGACGCTCGGCTCCACAGTCCCAGCAGCACCGGTGCCGCTGGAGTCCCCGGACCACTCCCCGCATTCCGCGGCCGAGGATCCCGGTGAGCTCCCGCCCCTGGGCTGGGGGCAGCAGGACCCGCAGGGGGGCGGCTCCCCCGGTGCCGATGCACCGAGCGCTCAGCCTCCCGTTGCTCAGCACGATGCCCCCGCCGAGGGGATCCGACCATCAAAGACGCCCACGGGCACCGTCATCACCGTTGTCGTCCAGCCGGGCGACACCCTGTGGAGCATCACCGATCAGCTGCTCGGACCGGACCCTGATCCGGCCGTCGAGATCGCGGGCGCTTGGCCGGCGATCTACGACGCCAATCGTGACCGGATCGGCCCGGACCCGGACCATCTCGTGCCCGGCCAGGAGCTCCTCATCCCCGCACATCTCACCGTCCAGGAGAAGCCATGACCACCACCGATCAGCGTCCGGCCACCGCCGCCACGGAGCAGCAGATCCCGCTGAGCGATCCGCGCACGGCAGAGAGGATGGTCGCTCCCGTGGCACGGTGTGCGGTGGAGATCATCCGTGACATGCGGCCGGAGAACGCGTTGGCTCGGATCGTCACCCCTGAGGTGGCAACGATGCTCTCCCGCAGGGCCGCTCTGACCCGTCGGCTCCGCGCGACCACCGGCTACGCCCCCGCGCAGCGGATCGCGGTCAGCGGGGTTCGCACCTGCGTGGTGAACGAGCGCACCGTCGAGGCCAGCTGCGTGCTGCGCGACCCGGACCGTTCGCGCTTCCTCGCGATGCGGTGGGAGCTGCGGCACAGCGGCTGGCGGGTGACCGTGCTCGAGGTGGGCTGACGCACACCCCGGGCAGGCTGCACCCTTCGCCCGCACCCGTGGGCGAGCTGCTGCCTGGAGCCGGTCGTCAGCAGCGGCGCTGGTCAGGATCGCGTACCGCGGTCCTCACGGCCGGGCTTGTCCCGGTCCCTGCGAGCACCGCCCTGCTCACCCTTGGCCGCCGTTCGCTTGCTCTGGCGAGCAAGCTTGCGACGCTGAGCGCGCGAGAGCGAGGACTCGTCCTGCACACCGGTGCCCTCGGCCGAGGTGTAGCGCAGCTCGCGAGCGCTCGGGCCGTCGTCCAAGCCCTTGGCGTGCAGTACGACCCGCTCTTCCTCCTGCACGGATACGGAAGCCTCCTCGACGTCGTCCTCGGACGAGGCTCCACTCGGTGCGGAGCTCTTCGATTCCTGTGCCTCGGTCGCATCCTCCGGAGATCCGAGGACTCCTGAGGTCCCGCCGGGCTCCCCGGCATCCACGTCCGCGCCCGGGGTCTCCGACTCTCCCCTGGCTCCCTCGTCCGTGCTGTCGTCGCCGGGCTCTGCTGCGCTCGTCCCGGTGGGAGCCCCGGACGTGGCTGCGAGAGCCCCGCTCATCGCCGAGGTGGACTTCAGCAGGTCGCTGACCGCCTTGGGCACGACCGGCTCGGCCTTGGTGACCTGGACCTCCAGGTTGAACACGTAGCCGACCGTGTCCTCCTTGATGCCCGCGACCATGTCGTTGAACATCAGGTGGCCCTCGCGCTCGTACTCCACCAGCGGGTCGCGCTGCGCCATCGCCCGCAGGCCGATGCCCTCCTTGAGGTAGTCCATCTCGTAGAGGTGCTCGCGCCAGCGGCGGTCCATCACCGACAGCAGCACGCGGCGCTGCAACTGGTGCAGGCCGGCCTCGCCCAGCTCCTCACGACGGGCCTCGTAGGCCAGGCGCGCATCGGCCAGGATCTCCTCCTTGAGCAGATCGGCCCCGAGGTTCTCCTTGCCGCCGACATCCTCGATGAGCTCCTCGGCGGTGATCGACACTGGGTAGGCGGGCCGCAGTGCGCCCCACAGCTCATCCAGGTCGAAGTCCTCGGGGTTGCGCCCCTTGGTGTGAGCATCCACGATGCCGCCGAGCACCTCCTGGATGAACCGCTCGATGTGATCGTCGAGGTCCTCGCCCTCGAGGATCCGAGCCCGCTCGCCGTACAGCTTCTTGCGCTGCTTGGTGAGCACGTCGTCGTACTTCAGCACGTTCTTGCGGATCTCCGCGTTGCGGGACTCGATCGAGTTCTGTGCCCGCTCGATCGCCCCGGAGACCAGGCGCCCCGACATGGGCACGGACTCGTCCACCCCACCCCTGGCCAGCAGCGACTCCGCTGCACCGGCGTTGAACAGGCGCATCAGATCGTCCTGGAGCGACAGGTAGAAGCGGGACTCGCCCGGGTCACCCTGTCGGCCGGAGCGGCCGCGCAGCTGATTGTCGATGCGACGGGACTCGTGCCGCTCGGTGCCCAGTACGTACAGGCCGCCGAGCTCGACCACCTCGTCGTGCTGCTCGGCCACGGACTCCTTGGCACGCTCCAGTGCGTCATCCCAGGCGGCCTCGTAGCCCTCCGGGTCCTCCTCCGCGTCCAGGCCCTGGTCGGCCAGTGCCGCGTGGGCCATGAACTCGACGTTCCCGCCCAGCATGATGTCGGTGCCGCGACCTGCCATGTTGGTGGCCACCGTGACCGCGCCCTTGGCGCCGGCCATCGCGATGATCGCGGCCTCCTTGGCGTGGTTCTTGGCGTTGAGCACCTCGTGGGCGACGCCCTGCTTGGTCAGCAGGGTGGAGAGGTACTCGGACTTCTCCACGCTGGTGGTGCCCACCAGCACCGGCTGACCGCGGTCGTGCCGTTCCACGATGTCCTCGACGACGGCGTCGAACTTGCCCTTCTCGGTGCGGTAGATCCGGTCGGGCTGGTCCTCGCGCAGCATCGGCTTGTGGGTGGGGATCGGCACCACCCCGAGCTTGTAGGTGTTCATGAACTCGGCGGCCTCGGTCTCGGCCGTGCCGGTCATGCCGGAGAGCTTGTCGTAGAGCTTGAAGTAGTTCTGCAGGGTGATGGTGGCCAGGGTCTGGTTCTCGGCCTTGATCTTCACCCCTTCCTTCGCCTCGATGGCCTGGTGCATGCCCTCGTTGTAGCGACGACCGGCCAGGATGCGACCGGTGTGCTCGTCGACGATCAGCACCTCACCGTTGAGGATCACGTAGTCCTTGTCCCGCTTGAACAGCTCCTTCGCCTTGATGGCGTTGTTGAGGAACCCGATCAGCGGGGTGTTCAGCGACTCGTAGAGGTTCTCGATGCCCAGATGGTCCTCGACCGCGTCGATCCCGGACTCGAGGACACCGACGGTGCGCTTCTTCTCATCGACCTCGTAGTCGCGGTCACGGCGCAGCACCTTGGCCACCTTCGCGAACTCGCTGTACCACTTGTTGACGTCACCGGAGGCGGGCCCGGAGATGATCAGCGGGGTGCGGGCCTCGTCGATCAGGATCGAGTCGACCTCGTCCACGATCGCGAAGGAGTGGCCGCGCTGCACCCGGTCCTCGGGCGCGAGCGCCATGTTGTCGCGCAGGTAGTCGAAGCCGAACTCGTTGTTGGTGCCGTAGGTGATGTCGGCGGCGTACTGCTCGCGGCGCTCGGCGGGGGTCATCCCGGACTTGATCACCCCGGTGGTCAGGCCCAGTGCGCGGAACACGCGACCCATCAGGTCGGACTGGTAGGTGGCAAGGTAGTCGTTGACCGTGACGATGTGCACGCCCTTGCCGGCCAGCGCGTTGAGGTACGCGGGCAGCGTGGCGACCAGGGTCTTGCCTTCACCGGTCTTCATCTCAGCGATGCGGCCGCGGTGCAGCGCGGCACCGCCCATGATCTGAACGTCGTAGGGGCGCTGGCCGAGGGTGCGGCTGGCCGCCTCGCGCACGGCCGCGAAGGCCTCCACCAGGATGTCGTCGAGGGTCTCGCCGTCCTCGAGGCGCTCCCGGAAGTGCTCCGTCTCCTCCCGCAGCTCCTCGGCGGTCAGGTCGGCGAAGACGTCCTCCGCCTCCCCCACCTTGCGTGCGATGGTCTCGAGCCGTCGAAGCTCACGTCCTTCGCCCGCACGCAGGATCTTGTCGAAGAGGTTGACCACTCGTGCTCCCGTAGATGTCTGGAATCGTCCTGGCGGACCGGTCGTGCCTGCCCCATCGTAAGCGTCACCCCGCAAGGCACGTGACGGGGCGAGCGGATCCTCACTCCGGAACCGGTACCGAACTCGTTCCGAGCGCAGCCAAGAGCGCGTCCGACAGCTGCCCGGTGCCCGCCCCGGTGCGCACCTCGATGCGTCGCAGCCCCCGCCAGCGAGCGGCCCGGTGCAGCTCGGGCACCAGCGCGCTCATCACCGCCTCGTCCGCGGGCCGGTTCCGCTCCGGCAGCAGCGGCAGCGGCTCCCGGTACGTGCCGCGCACCTCCAGCACACCCCGTCCGCGATCGGCCTTGAGGTCGACGCGGGCGGGGAACGTGTCGCCCTTCAGGAACAGCAGGGAGTAGTAGCCGGTGGTGCGGCGGGCCGCGGGCGTGTAGATGCCGATGCGGTAGTCGACGTCGAACAGCGCCTTCAGCCGCGGCCTGTGGAACACGATCGGATCGAAGGGGCTCACCAGCGCTGCGGCGCGCACCGGCACCGGCCGTGGCGCATCCCGGTGCAGGAGCATCGGCAGCGCGCCCGCAGGATGGGAGACCTCGACCTCCGTGAGCACCCCGGTGCGCAGCAGCTCGGCGACGACCGGGCGAACCTCGCCCACGCCGAGGCGGAAGTAGTCGGCAAGGGCACCGGTGTCGGCGATGCCCAGCGAACGGGCCGCCAGGGCGACCAGGGTGCGCATGTCATCGGCATCGTCCCGCCCGCCCTCGGGGTCGATGGCGGTGCTCGGGGGTCGCTGCGCGGGGAGGTAGAGGCGCTCGAACTGGGGCGTGCGGCCCACGCACTCCAGCCGGCCCGAGCGGAACAGGTACTCCACGGCCCATTGGCTGCTGGTGCGGCGCCAGCCCCAGCCCTCGCCGCGGTGCTCGTCACCGAGCTGGCGGGAGACGGCGGAAGCGCTGATCGGCCCGTGCTCCTCGATGGTCGCGAGGATGCTCTCCAGCAGATGAGGGGACTCCTGGGCGGCGCGCCGCACCGCACCCCAGTCGCGATCGGCCGCTCGTCGGCGCCGGAAGTCCAACAGGGAGTGCACCTGCTCGGTGACGAAGGCTGCTTCGTGCGCGAGCGCCTCGTGGACCAGGCGCGAGGGACCCGGGCGTGAGGCACGGTCCAGGACGCGCTCGTCCCATGCTCCGGCGCGGGTGAACACGGGCATGTGGTGGGCCCGGGCGAAGACGCTCACCGAGTCGATCTGCAGCAGGTGGGTGTGGGCGAGGGTACGGGCCAGGGCTGCGCGGCTGGCACGCCGCGAGGGCATGGACTCATGACGGGCTCGACCGATCCCCTGGGCTCGAAGCGCGATGCGACGTGCCTGCGCCCAGGTGATCCTCGTGCTCGTCATCGTCTCCGGGTCCCGTCCCTGGTTCTGCGCCTGGTTCCGTCGTGTCCTCCCACGCGGAGGAGCCCGCGTGCGTGCGAAGGCGGGGGGGCGGGGGTGCCGCCCA